>CAYMGW010000031.1:0-9128 GCA_964390085.1 uncultured Tissierella sp. | reverse complement strand
CTCCTTTTATAATCTTAATAATTTTATATGCAGGAAAGTCACCTATTACCAAGTCTTTTTTTATAAAGCTAGTTGCTAATAGGAATACAGTTATACCACTTAAAGACAAAGTAAAACTTAATAATACTGACCGTATATAGATATTTGATGTAAACTTAATCATTACCAAACTAACAAATGTTAATACAATCCAAGCTATTAAAGAACTTATAGGGCCCATTATTACTGCCTTTGCAAAAGCTTCTTGTTTCAGTTGAAAATCTTCTTCGTCCTTTACTGATATAATATCTGGAATTGCAATACCTCCTACAGTTTTCATAGATGTTAATTTGAATTTCCATTTATTATCCTCTTTAATTAACGCAAATATCGTAAAAAATACTGCCCTTATTTTAATCCCGTTGCTAATAAAGCTTAGAGCATGTCCAAATTCATGTAAGGTTACTGCTAAGACAAATGTGAAAATAAATATTATCCCACTTATATATAATGGTAGATTAACGAAGCCTTCTGGAATCTGAATACGATCTCTTATGAGTAAAATTGAAAATCCTAGTATAAATCCAATTATTCCTCCTATAATTCCTTCCTTTAATACTTTATACTTCTTCTTTTTCATAGTAACAACACCATCCTTAGGCAAAAAATCTTATTATTTTAAAATATTAACGGAAAAACATTATACTTATCCATATCATTTAAAATATCTATAAATACTAAATCTCTTAATTCTTTTTCTGAAACCCATTTATAATCACTATGTTCTTCTGACAGCTTAACTTTATCATCCTTTGCATAGCACTTATACACAAGTATAACTGCTTGCCTTGTTGGATTTGTTTTATAAGTTGTATTATAGAGAACCTTATCTATGGTAATTTCTAAGTTGACTTCCTCTTGAACTTCTCTAACTAATGCCTGTTCTAGTTCTTCACCGAATTCAATATTCCCTCCTACAAACTCCCAATTACCTGCTCCTATTTCATCTTTATCACTACGTCTCACAATTAAAACTTTATCATTATATAAAATTATTCCTTTAACAATAACTACTATATGATTTTTCAATTATTTGCCTCCAAATTATTCTATTCTATTTTTTAAATATTCGACCCAAGCATTATATATTTCTTGCTCTGACTTTCCAAATACATTTTCATATGATTCACCTTTAACTATTCTTTGTACTGAGTCCCAACCATATAGTCCATCAATAGTTCAGACTTTTAATAAATTTTTTAGTTTCATCTGCTATCTTTTCATACTCAATGTCATGAACATAATGGGAACAATCTAAATTAATTATTTTTCCATCTTCAATGTTTTCAATATAGTTTTTTTGAAAATTTTTCCACACTTCTTCATCCCAACCAGTTCCTTGTCCATTGGATGAAAACATTAATATTGGAACATCTGGGACCTCATTTCCCTTCACCTTACTTGCACTTTTCTTAATTTCCTGTACTTCATTTAACATTGTTTTTGTTGCTGTTCTTCGATAAAAAATAACTTTATACAATTCTTTTTCTTCCTCTGTCAGTGTTCCATGTTTAATAGCATCACTTTCGGATATACTAGGAATCCATCTTGTAATTCCTATATTGGCTGCAAAAGCTGATAATTTTATTATAGGTCCATTAATATTGTACTCTTCATAAGACTCTGGAACTGCCATGTCAAGTCCTATAATTGCTGTTACTTCATCTGGATGTTTCTGAGCCCAATATAATGCTTCAATTCCTGACATTGAATGTGGACACAAAATATATGGTCCACTTATTTTAGCCTTCGAAAGTGCTTCTCTTGTTTCAGATAAAACATTATCAATATCTCTATCTATATCTACAACATCGCTAAATCCATATCCCGCTTTTTCTACTACTACAATCCTATATTTATCATCCAGCAAAGAATATAGTGATTTAAAATCTAAAACAGGAGAGGATGTACCACCACCGGACATAAAGACTAATGTTATATCTCCTTCCCCTTCTGTATATACATGGATTCTATGACCATTTACTTCAACCATCTCTCCATTTGGCACGAATAGTTCATCTTCTTTGGATAAATTAATTCTATGATTAATATAGCTAATTATCATAAATATAATAACTATCACAATGATTATTCCTATAAGTTTCAATATTTTTTTCATTATTGCCTCCGATTAGAATTATATAATTGATTTTCAGATATTTATATTTTATTCTCTATACCTTACAATACTCTTGCAACAGCTCTTGCAATTGAGCTATCCGCCTTAATCTTCAACGGAAAAGCTATAACTTCAAAGTTTTCAATTCCAAGCAATTTATCAACATTTATTAGATTCTCCATAATATATATCTTATTTCCTAAAAGTAACTTATGTATTTCAAAAGGATCTTTATCTGGAGAAGGCATGTCTACACCTAGCATCTTAATATTTTTCTCTATCAATAGTTTACAAAAGCTAATATCTATGACTGGATGCTCTTCATAATAGGAATCTTTTCCATATTCTTTATCCCAACCTGTGTAAAGTAAAACAATACTATTTTCTTTTATTAATTCCTTGTACTCTGGCTTTTCTTTTATTATAGGTTGATTCCTTACATCAAGAACACATCCAGCTCCAATAAATGATTCTAATGGCATTTCATATATGTATTCCTTGCTTTCAGTTAAATGCATAGGTGAATCTATATGTGTACCTGAGTGCATACCAATATCTAACCTATAGTTGTTACAGGAATCTACCTCAAAATTTTTTACCTGTTTTAAGCTTGTCATACTATCTCCTGGATAAACAGGCATATTATCTTCTATAATACGTGATAAATCTATTAATTTTTCCATTCAATTTCCCCTCCAATTAGTAAAACCTAAAATTATTAATATCTTTCTGATAATGATTCTTCAACTCTCCATTGAGGTGGCTCGCCATTATCTCCCCAGTATTCTACTATTTCACTAATTAAACTGTCTTTAATAGTAAAGAAAGAAGTGGCATAAAAGCTGCTTGATTTATCTTCTGCTTCTACTTTTACAGCAGAAACAACTATCTCACCTTTAGAGAAAATCCTATCTAAAGTTATTATCCAGCGGCCTGGATATTTTTTATTAAAATTTATATATTTATCTCTACCTTTAAAAACCTCTCTAGTATTTGGCAGCCACACATATGCATTTTCTTCCATTAATTCTCCTATCTCATCAAACATTCCATCACTCATTATATTCCAAAATTTTTTAACTATATATTCCTTCATATTATAAATTCCTCCTTATAAAGTCTATATTATAATTATTCTACAAAGTTTGTTAAATCCCTTCTTTTTATATAATCTTTTACAGCATAAAAGCAACCTCTTACTGCCCTAATATTTAAAGTCCAGTAAGAGGTTTATAAAATTATCTTCTTTTTCCTTTTAACAGTTCTATAATATAATTAGATTTCGCCCTTACAAAATCATCCATTTCCTTTTCCGTCAGGTATATATATTCTCTTTCTGGATTACCATTATACTTAGTATAATATCCACTAATATATCTTAATTGCCTCTCAATTGCTCCAGCAGGATAGTAATCAAGGTAATCGGGAAATGATTCTATATTTTTGAATATCCTATGGAATATACTATTAGGGTTTTTACTAAAATATAGATGGTCTAAGCCATACCAATCTTTCTTAATGGTCCATATAAATTTTTTATCCGTTTCTAATTTCTTATACTCGGCATCTACTTTTTTCTTTTCATCTACCATGTTTCCCCACTCAATATCCGTTAATAAATGGACATAATAACCTAATAAAAAGGAATATAATTTATTATCTTCTATTTCTTTGTTTAAATATTTATCATAAAATTTTTCTGTTTCAACAATATCATCTTCATTAATCCAATGACTAACTGATTTAGGTGGAAAAAATTCACTCCAATCCTCGTTAGGCTCCCCACAATCTGGTCCTACATTGCCTACAAGAAAACATTTTTCATCTAAACTATTATCTATATTAAGTATAGCTTCTGCTATTCTAATATGTGCTCCCCATGTTGCCATAATACATCTCCCCTTTATCATAAGTTTTTATCACTAAATTCCTTCATATTCCGTCTTTTCTATTTTATATAGAACATGGGGTTTCAATGGACTACGGTCTTCTAACCTTGGATGCTCGAATTCTCCAATTTTCTTTAGACCTATTTTCTTCATAACATTTTCAGACGGTTTGTTTATTTGTGCTGTAAAAGAATATATGGTATCTAAGTTCAATTTATTAAATCCATACTCTAAGCATGCTTTAGCACCTTCTGTTGCATATCCCTTATTCCAGTATTTATTATCTAATCTCCAACCTATCTCAACACATGGTGTAAAGTCTGCCTCAAAAGTTGCAGTTAATAATCCTATAAATCCTATAAAGTCCTTAGTATCTTTTAATTCTACTGCCCATAAGCCATATCCATTTTCCTTGAAATGTTCTTGTACCCTATTAAGAAAATCATCTGTTTCTTTAGAATCTAAAGTCTTTGGAAAGTATCTCATTACTTCCTTATTAGCATTCATCTTAGCGAATAGCTCCCTATCTGATTCTTTCCACATCCTAAAACCTAACCTAGATGATTCAAATATATATTTACCTATGCTTAATCTTTCCATGATTAACCTCGCTTTCAACGTCCTCTTTTACACGTATAACTAATTTATTAAATTTTTCATACTCCTCAAAAAGTGGAAAATGTGCTGATTCTTCAAACCATATTAATTCTTTTTTAGGTGCTACTATCTGATTATAGTATTTCTCAGTCGACACAGATGGAGTATTATAATCATACCTACCTGTACAGAAATAAATAGGTACTTTCACTTCTGGGATATCTTTAATTAAATCCAAATCCTTATTATGCCCCCACATTGTATCTGCAGAAAATTTATTACCTAAAGCAAATTTTATTCCATCTATTCCCTTGTATTCAGGTGAGAAGATGCTCCCTAAAACAATATCTCTCAATGTATTTACTTTTCTTTCCACTCCTCCATATTTAGATAACCATCTTCTCTGTGTTGCAGTATCACTAACAGCATTATTGTAAGGTGGTCTTCCAATTCTCATTAAATCATCTAGAGCCTCTTGATCATTATTCTTATTAGCCATTTCAAGAACATAATCATATGAAACCACTTCACTGTCTATTCCATTAACGACTTGCCCAACACTTATAAAGGCTGCTACTTTTTCTGGATATTTATCTATTACATACAAACCAAGTTCTGTTCCCCACGAATTTCCCACTAGATATATCTTTTCTTTTTGATACTTTTCGCATAGATAATCAATAAGCTCTTTTGTATCTTCTATAAACTGCTCTCTATTCATGGACTCTTTTGGAATATTAGATGAGTAAGACATACCAGAACCTCTTTGGTCCCAATTAACAACAATAAAGCTATCCTCTAGCTCTTTTTCATATTTACGAGCAAATGATATCTGGGGATAACCAGGTCCCCCATGTAAAAAGAGTAAAATTGGATTAGAAATGCCCTTTCCTCTTATTAAAATAGCTTGTTCTAATCCACCTAATTTAATTTTTTCTATAACTGCTACACTATTTTCACCTTTAATCTTTGGCGTTCTATTTGGCAAAAATAATATTGCCAAGATACATATCATTAAAGTTACTATTACTGTTTTTCTTAATAATTTCATAAACTTAACACTCCATTTAAAATAAGAAGATTCTTTGCATCTTCTTATCCTTGATTATATTCATCTTCCAAAATAGCATAGAGTAGTGAATCTCTCCAACTATCTTTACACCACATATTCTTCCTTAGGTACCCTTCTTTTTTCATCCCAATTTTTTGTAATATTTTTTCAGAACCAAAATTACTAGGATGACAAGTTGCATAAATTCTGTGTAATTTAAATTTATTAATCCAATATCTAATAATTTCTCTGCAATTTCTGTTCCGTATCCTTTTCCCCAATATAGTTTATTGATACCATACCCAATCCAACCTTTCCTATTTTCCTTGTCTGAGATATGAAGCCCACAAGCCCCTATTAACTTATTGCTACTTTTCTCTACTACTGCTAATTCAAAATCTACCCTATCTTTTTGATGCTGATATTTTATACACATTCCCACAAACTCTTCTGTTTGTTTTAATGTATTTGGACCCCAGGGAACATATTTTGATACATCTGGATCTGATGCATATTGGTGAACTCCTTGAATATCCGTTTCTATAAATTCTCTTAATATCAATCTATTAGTTTCTACTTTATCAAAACTTGCCATTCTAGCCCTCCCCTAATGCGTTGATACCAACTCCCTATCTTTTCATTCATAGATTACAGTAACTTTAGGCCACTTATCACATATTCTTTTTTCTTTAAGCCTATTGAGAAATATGTCTTGAGTTATTCGTTTTTGATTACGCCTTAAAAATTATAGACTTCCTGTACATCACTACTATTTAAAACAATTAACTAGCCTATAAATCAATGGAAAGTGTTTTCTAAGATTCGGTTAAGTTTACTTTCTTGAACTAACATAGGCACTCCCCCTAAACTTATTTATTAAAATATAAATATGATTACTTATTTAACTAACATATCTAGCCCAGTGCCTTTGATGCAAAGGACATAATGTTCATTATACCGTGTATTATTATACTAGGTACCAAACTTCCATCTGCCTTTTTTTCATTTAACCAAAACTGTAGATATCCTACTATTCCAGCAGTTATAATGAGAACAATTCCAACAACATATTCTTTATAAACAATCATAAATGGTAGCCCATGTGGCAGACCAAATATTAAAGCTTGAATAATATTACCTGCCAAATATCCAAATTTGTTAGCAATTCTTTTACCAATAAGACCTCTAAAAAATATCTCTTCTGATAGAGCTGTTTGAATTATAGCTTTTAGAAATATTATAATTAAAATATTTACACTAAACCCTTGTCCACTTATAGTCTTGTCGTGGAGCATTTCAGGGGTAATATATCCTAAGTATTGAAATAAAATAAGTGGTCCAACCATTATTAGTAATGATACTGCAAAAACCATAATACTACCTTTAATCCAATTTCTAGTCTTTGGTATATATAATCCTATCCAATTGAAAAATCCATTCTTTTCTCTGGAAAACAAAAGATAAAAAAACCATGACAATATTAGAACAAAAGAAATCTGTATTAATGTTGAAGTTAGAACGTCATTCATAGGCTTCCTCCTTTACTCCTATCATTATATCTTCTTTTCAACCCTCTTTTAACTGTATTCTTCATATAAAACTCATTATTTTCGTCCAATATATAAGAAATGTTCACTAGTACCCATAAGATTTTCATCCTGACTCAGTTGATAACCAATTTCCAACCACTTTCTATACTCACTTTCTTCTAACATGTTAATTTCTTTTTCTTTAGACCCTAGGATATTCTCAACACTAGCGAATACTATTTCAGTTAGTCCAAAGCTATTCATCAAATCTTTTGCTTCTTTATAGTCAGTGAAATAAGCTATTGTAAATCCTTTATCGCCTTGATTTACACCATTTTCTAAGTACACAAGCAGCTCGTCTACAGATTCTATTGGATATACCCCTTTAAGATAATCTTGTATAGGCGCATAATTAGATATAAAGGATGCAATTATAATTCCATTTGGTTTCAGTAATCTTAAAGCACCGTCAACAGCAGCTCTTCTATCTGATTCATTAATTAAATGATATAAGGGTCCCATTAACAAAATAACATCATATTTCTGCTCATACTTATCTAATTCTAGTGCATTTCCATGTATATAAGCTTCTAGTGAAATACCTCTTTCTGCTGATTTTTCTTTTGCAACTTCAATATTACGCTTTGATAAGTCAAGTAATGACACCCTATGTCCTTTTTCTGCCAAATATATAGAATACCTACCTGCCCCACCACCAATATCAAATATCTCCAAATTCTCTCCAATTATATATTCATCCATATATCTTTTAGTAATATCAAATTCGATCTTGTGTCTCTCAAGTCTTTCCCATTCATCATACTTTTCATCATACCAACTTTCAATTTCCTTCATGTCTTTTTTCCCCCTCAAATTTTATATAATCAAAATTTTCAAGTGACTAATAATTATTAGTAAATTTTAGTCTTACTTGAATTTAGTTTCCCAAACTTTTCACTAATTTTATAAGTACAAACTCTCTGCAATCCATGAGCTATCATAGGTATTACAATATTACCTGTGTCTTTATATAAAATACCAATACATATGGAAAACCAAAATGATGCAATAATTTTTGGCAATATAGCAGTAGAAATTTTGCGTCCTTGGATAATCTCTTGTACAATAATAAACTGTATCCAAATTATTGCATTTAAAATTATATTTAATGGTATTAATCCATAAATAGTCATATTAATTCCTAGAGTAACAAATAAATTTTGAGCCAATAACCTTTGAGGAATCTCCATTGATGCACCATCTAAGAAATGTTTTAACTTTAATGAATAAGTAGGTTTAAATTTATTACTTTGGTAAGATATTGCAGAAGTTGAAACTATAGAAATTAAAAATAATAATATATTTTTACAATTAAATAAGTTGTAAGTATTAAATATTGATATATTAAGTTTATAATATATCAATATTATTATAAAAAGAATTAAACTCCATAATTGAAATAAATAAGAGCTTATAAAATCTTTTTTAAGCACCTTTTTAATGATTAAAGCTGTAGATACTGTAAGACCAAATATTAAACTAATTAGGATTGATACAGAAATATATTTTAATATTATTGCAAAATTCATGCTTTCCCTCCTCGTGGGACATATATCTCTAATAATTTTATTATTGATTATAGTGGCTTAACATTATTTAACCAACCCTTGCTTCTCCAATATTCCTTATCAATATTTCCATCTTCATATCCAGATATCATCTTCCTCATCCCTACAAAAACGACCTTCATAAATAAACATAGCCTATTTCCCTATTATTCATTAAATCATTATATTTCTCTTTATTCTTAATAAATCTTTTAATGCTTATTAATTATTTACTTCTATTTGCTATATATTTAAATTAAGGACTTTTCTTTATTAGTTCCATACAAAATTCCTCTA
>CAYMGW010000030.1:0-11875 GCA_964390085.1 uncultured Tissierella sp. | reverse complement strand
ACCCCCAACAATTACTCAAATAAATCTTTTTCTATCTCCGATGCTTTTCCGGCTAAATTTCCAATAAAAATCTTATTATTTAAATACTCAAACTCATCATATAATCCATTGAATTCTATTTTATAACCATGGAGCCATTGGTTATCTAATGAGTACTCCTCTCTAAACTTTTTATTTATTTCCCTATTTCCATATTTTCTATCTCCAATTACTGGATAGCCAAGGGAGGATAAATGTCCTCTTATCTGATGAGTTCTACCTGTAATCAACTCAATTTCAAGCAATGAATATCCATTTTTATTTATAAGAGGTTTGATAACAGTTATAATTTTTTTAGAACCTTCAGAATCATCTTCATGAATTGTTACTCTATTTTTATCTTCATCTTTTGATAAATAACCTTCTGCAGTAAATTCTTTTTTTATATTTCCTTTAACTATTGTTTTATAAAATTTTCTTACTTTACCATTTTTTATAGCTTCATTAATAGCTTTTAATGATTGGTAATTTTTAGCTCCGATAATTATACCAGAAGTATTTCTATCTAATCTATTACATATAGAAGGAGTAAAAGTTTTCTGAATTCTAGGTACAAATTCCCCCTTTTCAATTAAATATGAGATCATGCTATCTACTATATTTTCTTCAAATTCCTTAGATGCACCATGAGATAATATACCTACTGGTTTGTTTATTAGTATAATATTATCATCCTCATATATAATATTAGGTACAAGCTTTGATTTTATTTCTTCTTTTTTAGCAATAAATTTATCTATAGTTTCTTCTGATAAATAAAGTTGAATTTTATCACCTTCATAAATAGTAGTTTCTGGTTGAGCTTTAGCATCGTTCACCTTTATATTCTTTTTTCTAATCATCTTATACACAAAGCCCTGAGGTGCTTCTGCTAAATATTTTTTTAAAAATCTATCTAGTCTTTGTTCACTTTCATTTTTATCTATTATTATTTCCCTCAAAGTTTTATCACCTTTTCTATAATCTTATGTTATAATTATATTATACACCATTGTCGAATTAAAACCTAAATTTTTACAAAAGTTCTTTAGAGAGGTGAAGATATGAAAAATTTTCTTGAAGGAATAAAGGACATGCTATATGATTCAATAGACTACATAATAATGATTGGAATAATAGGAATTGTAGTCTTTGTCATAGGCTGGAGACTTGACCTTTTATTTGCAAAAGACGCATCAGATGTACCATCTAAAAATGATATTATTGTTGAAGACAATAAGGATAACAAAGACATTAAAGATAATGAAGATAAAAAGCCTGATTCCACAATAGATAATCAAGATCAAATGGCTGAAGAAAAACCTAATAATGAAACTCAAGATGAAAATCCTAATGATAAAGATATTGTAGAAAGTACTCCAGAAAATCCAGATAATGATTCAAAGGAGCCTACGGATGGCAAAATAGTTAAAATTACAATACCTGCTGGTTCTTTACCTTCTAAAATTGGAAGTATCCTAGAATCAAATGGACTTGCAAGTAAAACTGAATTCGTTCAAAAAGCTCAAGAATTAAAGCTTGACACTAAGCTTAAATCTGGTGACTATGAAATTAAAACTGGTAGTTCCATAGAAGATATAGTTAAATTAATTGCAGATAAAAAATAAAAGTCTTCATTTTGAAGACTTTTATTTTTTATCTAATAGGTTTCATTGATATATTCATCTATTAAAGATATTTTTTTCTCATCAATGAATACTCCTTCTTCTTTAAGTATGTCTAATAACCAAATGGCCTTTGAATGAAATATTGCCTCTTTATAATCAAGAAGCACTATTTCATAGAGCTTATCATTTAAGAGTTTCGAATTAACATTAATATAATATGCCTCTACTCCTTTAAATTCTAAGTATTTAAGTAAACTAAGGGCTGCCTTATCTTTTTCATGATAATAGTTGTTCCCTTTATTCAAATAATAGTTATAATACTTTTGATGTTTTCTAGTATTCTTTACTTCCTTGGCTAACATATTAAAGTATTTAGCCAAAACATTATAATATTGATAATTATACATTCCCATCTCATAACTATCTATTCTTAAAAAGGGTTTTAAATTCATTTTCATTACTAACTCATAATTGTATTCTAAAAATTGTTTTTTAGTTATATTCCCCTTTTCGAATTGAACTATTATAGAAGATCTATTATCAAAAAATGTTTCAAAACTACCCCTTTTTTTAATATAAAAATTCAAACTACACACCCTATCTAATTTTAATTTTAATTATATTATATCATATTTATATGGACTTTAATAAATTTATCTCATTTTCTGTTAATTCCCTGTATTCTCCAGGATTTAATGATTCATCTAAAACTAAAGGCCCCATAGAAATTCTTTTCAAAAATAAAACTTTCATATTAATACTTTCAAACATCCTTTTAACCTGATGAAATTTTCCTTCTTGTATAGTTAGATATACCTTAGATATGATATTAGCCTTTATTATTTCTAAATCTGCAGGTAAAGTTTTATATCCATCATCTAAAGTAACTCCCTCTTTAAAAACTTCAATATATTTATCTTCTACGCATCCATCCACTTCTACGTAATACTTTTTATTTACTCCTTTTTTAGGAGACAATAATTCATGAGCTAATTTCCCATCATTGCTTATCATTAATAATCCCTCTGTATCCTTGTCTAATCGTCCTACAGGAAAAGGTTTGTAAATTAAGTATTCTCTGTCAAGCAAATCTATTACTGTTTTGGTTTTCGGGTCATCTGTAGAAGAAACAAGGCCTTGAGGCTTATTCATCATAAGATATATATATTCTCTATATAAGACTTCTTCATTATTAAAAAAAATTTCATCTTCGTATGGACTTACCTTAAATTCATTATCTAAAATGATAGAGTTATTTACTTTTACCCTACCATCCTTTATAAATTTCTTTACATCTTTTCTACTACCATATCCCATATTAGCAAGCACTTTATCTAGCCTTTCTTTTTTTACCATTTCATCACCTTTCTTATCTAATATAAATATTCTACATTATTTTATATTTTATTTAAACCTTTTTAAGTATAATAATTTTGTAATAAGGAAAACTAAAATTGAAAAGAATATTTTTTGAAAGGAGATTATTATGCACAACGATAAAATAACCGAAGGCGTAAAATGCGTTGTAAATACTTGCCACTATTATAAAACTGGTGACCTTTGTACAGCTGGCCAAATTGAAATACATCCAAGAAATGCTTCATCATCATCAGAAACTGACTGTGCCACATTTAAATCAGATAGTAGTATGAAATAAATAAATAAATAAGTAAATTAATTACTCACTTATAAAAGGCAGGAATCACTCCTGCCTTTTATCCTATATTGCATATTCAGCTTCTAGTTCTATACAATATTCCTTTAAATTATCTGGTATTTGTTCCATAGTATAATCTACATTTATATAAAATTCTATTTCAAATTTCTCGCTTATTACGTTTAAATCTTTTATTAATTTTTCTAATTGAGGAAAATCTAATTTCATGATTTTATATATACTATCTACATAAATTTTTTCCACATCATAGTCCATTCCAATTAAGCCACACAAAAAGCCATAGAAAGATTCAACATTCAATATATTGAACTCCATGGCATTAATTAGTCTTACATTATAATTTAAAGAAAATATATGGTCGTCATCCACATCAATAAAAGCAATATTACCATTGCCTTCCTTCATATCTTTGTTAGCGTTGTCAATTAACCATTTTGTCTTACCAGAACCTTTTTCACCTAAAATTAACTTAACCATGACTAACCACCTCTACCTTTCTTTTATTTTAATATTATATATTCGACATAAGTCTCGAATTTCCTCTTTTATTTTACAAAATTATCCGAACTTTTTTATCCCTTTCCCATTTAAGTAATTAAATTTAATACCCTGCTTTGAATGTCTAAATTCCATAGTAGATACTATCTCATCCCTAATCTTCCACCAAGATTCGTTCCAATTAACAAATAATAAGTTTTCCTCAGGAGCCCTTCCTATAATTCTTTGTACTACAATACTAGGGTCAAGGTACTCTAAAAATAAAATTACTCTTTCAATATATTCGTCTTTAGATATTAAAGAAATTTCTCCTCTTTTATATAAATCTCCTAAAGCAGTATTATCTACAATATATAGGGCATGAAGTTTTATCTCCTCTATACCTAAAGCTGATAATATCTTTGCATTCTCAACTACATCAATATCATTATCCCAAGGAAGGTTTAAAATTATATGAGTACAGTTCCTTAGTCCATACTTCTTAATTCTCATACTTGCATCTATATATTCTGCTAGAGTATGACCCCTATTAATCTTCTTTAAAGTAAAATAATTTACTGTTTGAAGTCCTAACTCAATAGTTATATCTATATTATACTCTTTTTTTACTTTAGATAAATACTCTAAATATTTATCGTTAATACAATCTGGCCTTGTAGAAATAGATATTCCAACAATATCGTCAATTAAGGCCTCCTCTATGGAACTTTTAAAACTTTCAAAAGGTAAATAAGTATTTGTAAAACTTTGAAAGTAAGCTATAAATTTTTTCGCCTTATATCTTTCCCCAATATATTATTTATTCCTTTCTAATTGTTCTCTTATTGTTAATGAAGATGATAAGTTTTCAAAAGAACCTCCTTCTTCGCCACAAAATATACAACCTCCACTACCCACAGTGCCATCCCTATTTGGACAGGTTATAGGTAAGCTTATAGGTAGCTTATATACCTTTTCCCCATACTTATCATTTAAGTATTTAGAATAGGTATTATATGCTGTTATTTGATTCAATTTTTCCCTCCTTCCTTTTCTTATATATTTAATACCCTCTTTAATTCAAAAGCAACACCTGATTCATTATTATCTTTTTCTGTGATTATTTTTGCTGCTGATTTTACTAGGGAACTACCATTTTTCATGGCTATACCAAGACCAGAATTTTCTATCATTTCTAAGTCATTGTTATCATCACCAATTGCAATTATTTCTTCAGGTTTAATATTTAATCTATTTGCATATTCAAACAAACTAAGCCATTTACTTCCAAGAGGATTCATTATTTCTAGCATGGTTTCTGCTAGTTTAATATTCTCCATTATATGAGCATTATAGGAATTAGGATATTTTTTCTTTATCTCCTCATAAAATGGATAAAGTTCATCTTTAGAATCTCCATAAACTACTGCTAGTATTTTATCATCTTCTATCTCTAAATAGCTGTTTACCTTTTTAAATCTATTATCATTCCCTATATAATAATAATATTCCTTATCAAATTCAATTATTATATCAATACCTTTTTCATAACCATCTATATGAACAATTGGATTAAGTCCTCTTTTTTTCCCTTCATCAATAATAATCCTAAAATCTTCTATATCTAGATATTTAGATATTATAACCTTATCATCCTCTGAATTTCTAACAATATTACCGTTATTTGCTAAGATTGTCATATGGCTGTTTACTTCTTTAGTTAGCTCCTTTGCAGACCAATACCTTCTTCCTGTAGCAATAACTACTTCATAGCCTTTTCTAATTAAGTCATTAATTGTATCTAAGTTCTCTTTTGGTATTCGCTTCATATCGTCTAGCAATGTTCCATCTAGATCGATTGCTATTAGCTTATACAACTGTGCACCTCCTAAAGTTTACAAAAAGCACTTCGCCAAAATGGCAAAGCGCTTTCATAAAACTATTCCTTATCCTCTTCTAACTCATCATAGTTTTCATACTCTACAAAATCTTCATCATCCATAAATAGAGCTTCGAAAGCCTCTGATACAGTTCCAAATTCTTCCTCATTCTCAATTGGCAATAAATCAAATTCATCATCTTCATGTTCAATATATCTGTAAAGTAATACTTCCTCTTCTCCCATAGGAAGCAACGCAATATATTCAACATCTTCAACTTCAAATATACCTAAAACACTACATTCTAATTCAGTATCATCATCTAATGTAAGGTAAATTATATCGTTTCCATCCATATCTTCAAATTCAAAGTCTTCATGCTCATGATCATCACCGCAGTCGCATCCACATCCGCATCCTCCGCAATGTTCGTCATTGTATTCAAAAGTTTCATCTTTCTTATTAACCATTCTCATTCTCCTTTGCAATTATATTTAATTGATTATATGCTTATAATACCCTATTTAACTATAGAAGTATATATATTTTTTAGAAAATTATTGAATTCTTTCTAATACTTTCAATAATAACTTGTATGTCCTTTCTGTAGAAGAAATACTAAGCTTTTCCCCTGGTGCATGTACTCCATACATATTTGGACCAAAAGATATCATATCAATATCTCCAAACTTTTCTTTAAATAATCCACATTCAAGCCCTGCATGAATAGCAGCAATATTTATATCTTTATTGTAGATTTCTTTATATGCTTCTTTGAAAACATCTCTTATATAAGATTCTTTACTATATTCCCAAGCTGGATATGCAGAGGAACTCTCCCATTTCGCTCCAATAGTTTCAGCTAATAACCTTATCTGATTTGAAATATTAGTCTTTAAAGTCCCTACTGATGATCTCATGGATAATTCAATAGTTATACTATCTTCTAGTGTCTTTACAACTCCCAGATTATCAGAGCTTTCCACTAATCCTTCTATTGCCATACTCATACTTTGAACTCCATTAGGTAAAAGTACTAAAGATGTAATTATTTTCCTCTTAGTTTCATCAGAAAATCCTTTATTCTTAACTTCTTTTGTTTTCTTAAATTCTAATGTAACATCTTTATCAGAAGAATTTAATTCAAACTTTAATTCTTTCTCTATATTTGAAATAATAAGACTAGCTTCTTCAACATTTTCACTTGGAATAGATACAGTAGCTTTTGCATATCTAGGAATAGCATTAGATTTGGAGCCGCCTTCTATATAACATAAATCTATATCTATGTTTCTATTTAGAGTATCTAATATTCTTCCCATTATTTTATTAGCATTTCCTCTACCCTTATCAATTTCCATGCCAGAGTGTCCACCTTTTAATCCAGTAACTATTAACTCATATGATTCCTTTTTCTCAGATAATTCTTCCCATTCTATTGGAATAGTTATTATATTTCTCTCCCCACCTGCACAGCTTACAAGAATTTTCCCCTCTTCCTCAGAGTCAATATTTATTAGGATCCTACCATTTATATTGCTAGGCTCCAATGCTGCTGCTCCACTCATGCCTGATTCTTCATTAGATGTAACAAGTACTTCTAGTGGCGGATGAGGTATATCTTTTGATTCTAATATAGCCAGCGCCATGGCAACTGCAATGCCATTGTCAGCACCAAGAGTAGTCTCTCTTGCGATAATATAATCTTCATCTACTTCAATTTTAATTGGGTCTTTTGAAAAATCATGATTTGAGCCCTCATTTTTTTCACAAACCATATCCATATGACCTTGTAGCACCACAACAGGACTACTTTCATAGCCTTTAAACGCCGGTTTCCTTATAACTATGTTTAATGCTTTATCTTGAATAACTTCTAATCCTAAATCTTTACCGACCTTAGCTAAGTAGTTACTGATTCGTTGCTCATCATGAGAGCAACGAGGTATTTTAGTTATTTCTTCGAAGTAATACATTACCCGCTCTGGCTTAAGACCTTCTAACACGCCCATACTCATCATCCTTTCTGGTGATTATTCTTAATTTCATATATTGTAATTTAAATCATCTAATATAATAATTTTTACCATCATAAATAATTTTTAAACTTTTATTCATCCTCTAATAAATAAAATCTATATATTATTCCAGTTAATATTTTGATTTAATATCTGAACAAGCTTAATAAAATATTCCTCTTCTAATCTTGTAAATCTATTTTTAACTGGACTATCTAAATCTAACACTCCATAAACATTATTGTCTTTTATTATGGGAACAACCAGCTCTGAATTAGAGGCAGAATCACATGCAATATGTCCAGGAAACAAATGGACATCCGGTACTAACTGCACTTCTTTAGTATCTACTGCTGTTCCACAGACGCCCTTTCCTATGGCTATTCTATTACAAGCTGGTAAGCCTTGAAATGGTCCAAGAACTAGCTCACCATCTCTCAATATATAAAACCCTGCCCAATTTAATCTATCTACGCAGGCCATTATTATACCTGTTATATTAGATATATTAGCTAAATCATTTTTTTCTGAGCTAAGTTGTCCTTTTGCAAGTATTAGCATATATTTTAGTCTTTCTTCTTGGTTCATATCTTTAATTATGTCTAATTTAAACATATATATTTCACCTCTCGAAATGTTTCTTTACCTTATATTATCAGATATATTATATTTTAACAATAAAATAATACACAAATAAGGAACGACCTCTATGTCGCTCCTCATTATTACTGTTAACCTAAATATCTTTTTACATCTATTATTCGTTGATTTGTAGAGCCTCTAAATTGTAACATCATAGATTTTTTAGAAATATCATATTCACCATCAATTAATATATCTGTTTGTAATAGTAAATTTCTAAATCTATTATTTTGAAGTATCTCTTCAAAGGTATATCCTGTATAAGTAACCACATTTAATCCTAATTCTTTAACCTTTTTAGCTAAAATACTACATTCTATCGCTTGTTCAAAAGGTTCTCCACCACTAAGAGTAATTCCATCCAATAATGGATTATCTTTTACCATATCTACTATCTTATTTATATCTACTAATTCTCCTCCGTCAAAGGAATGTGTTTCAGGATTATGGCAACCAATACAGTGATGATTGCACCCTTGAGTGAAGACTACTAACCTTATTCCCGGACCATCTACAATAGATTCCTCTTCTATTCCAGCTATTCTTATTTGCTCCATATTACTACCCCTTATCTACTAGAACACGAAAAATGTTTTACTCTGTCTCTTTCTTCTGCTTTTTTAGCATCATTAAATCTATCAAGAGTACCTACTAAATATCCAGTAATACGACGAATTCTTTCAAATTGAATATTTCCTTCTTCTCTTCCGCATTGCGGACATGTATCGCCTATTATTCCTGTATAACCGCATACTGGGTCCCTATCTACAGGGTGATTAATGGACCCATATCCAATGCCAGCTTCTTTCATAGCTCTGACTAATTTTTCAAATGCTTCAATATTTTGCGATGGATCTCCATCTAATTCTACATAGGTTATATGCCCAGCATTTGTTAATTCATGGTATGGAGCTTCGATATTAATCTTATCTACTGCCCTAATTTTATAATAAACTGGAACATGAAAACTATTTGTATAATATTCCTTTGTAGTAACACCATCTATATCTCCATATATTTCTCTATCCATTTTTACAAATCTACCTGCTGTCCCTTCTGCTGGTGTAGCAAGTAAAGTAAAATTCATCTTATATTGTTTACTAATGTCATCCATTCTATCTCTCATATGTTTAACTATTGCCATTCCAAGATTTTGTGCCTCTTTACTTTCACCATGATGGCTTCCTGTTAAAGCTTTTAAACATTCTGCTAATCCTATAAATCCAATAGATAATGTTCCATGCTTTAATACTTCTCTTACCTCATCATCTTTAGATAACTTATCTGCATCAAGCCAAACCCCTTGTCCCATAAGGAAAGGATAATTACTCACCTTTTTACTTGCTTGAATCTCAAATCTTTCTATCAATTGCTCTATAACTAAATCAATAGTATGATCTAATTGTTTGTAGAATCCATTTATATTTCCTCTATTTTCAAGACCTAATCTTGGCAGATTTATAGTAGTAAAACTTAGATTACCCCTACCATTTACAATTTCTCGAGAAGTGTCATATACATTTCCTATTACTCTAGTCCTACACCCCATATAAGCTACTTCTGTTTCAGATTGCCCTTCTTTATAATACTTAAGATTAAAGGGCGCATCTATAAAGGAGAAATTAGGAAATAACCTTTTAGAACTTACTCTACATGCTAATTTAAATAAATCATAATTTATATCTTCTTTATTATAGTTAATTCCTTCTTTTACTTTAAAAATCTGTATTGGAAAAATTGGTGTTTCTCCATTTCCTAAACCTTCTTCAGTGGTCAAGAGTAGATTTTTAATTACCATTCTACCTTCTACAGATGTATCTGTTCCATAATTGATGGAGCTAAATGGAATTTGGGCTCCTGCCCTAGAATGCATAGTATTTAAATTATGAATCAAAGCCTCCATAGCCTGAAAAGTTCTTTTATCTGTATCCTTATAACTATTTCTCTCAGCAAACTTTTGTATCTTCTCAACTATCTCATCATCATTTAACAATTCCTTTAAATACTCAGCTTCTTTTTCTTTATATGTCTCACTATTACTTAAAGTTGGAAGCAATTTATATTCTTCCTCTAAAATTTTAAATACATTATCTAAATTGTCATCTAAATCTATGTCCTCAACTAGTAATTCAATAGCTTTCCTTAAGTTTTGTCTATACTGTTTTACATAAGTCTTTTTAACACCTGGTGCCATCCCATAATCAAAATTAGGTATAGATTGTCCACCATGCTGGTCATTCTGATTTGATTGTATAGCAATGCAGGCTAATGCTGCGTACGATTGTATATCATTTGGTTCCCTCAAAAACCCATGTCCAGTACAAAAACCATTCTCAAATAATTTCAATATATCTATCTGGCAACAAGTAGTAGTTAATGTAAGGAAATCTAAATCATGTATATGAATATCTCCCGCCTTATGTGCTTTTGAGTGATTTGGATTTAGAACAAATAAATCATAAAATTGCTTAGCAGACTCAGACCCATATTTGAGCATAGTCCCCATTGGAGTATCTCCATCTATATTTGCATTTTCTCTCTTTATATCAACATCTTTGGCTTCCTTAAATGTCAAGTCTTCAAACACTTTCATAAGCCTAGTATTCATTTCTCTTATTCTATTTCGTTCTGCTCTATATAATATGTATTCTTTAGCAGTCTTAGCATGACCGGATTCAATTAGAATCTTTTCAACAACATCTTGTACATCTTCTACGCCAGGTACCTTCCCTTTAAATTTTTCATCAATAACATTTATAACTTTTTCAGCTAAAGCCATAGATGTATTATAATCATGACCGCCAGCAGCCTGTGCTGCTTTAAAAATTGCATTAGCAATCTTTTCAATATTAAAAGGAACCTCTCTACCATCCCTTTTCCTAATTTTAGTAATCACTCTAAAGCCCCCTTATCTTTCGCAAGTTCTATATATTGTTATTTCATTTTAACAAACCTCTACATATTGTGTCAATCTTTTACATGATAATTAAAGAATTAACATTTGCTGATTAATTAAAACGAGTTCTAAACCCACATTTCTTACACATCTCTTCTACTACCACTCTATTAGAAAATCCATCATAAATCTTTGTAGCTCTCTCACTTGACAAAATCTCACTTAATTTTAGCTCAAATATATTCCCTAAAGATATTTTCCCTTCACCATCTAAACAGCAGGGAATTACAGTACCATCAACTAAAATTCCTATTTGGTCTCTTAAGCCATAACAATATCCCTTTTCCCCAAATTCTTGATTTTTTAAATCTGGCCAGATAAATTCTGAATCCTGATTTAAATATATTCTATCATCTATCTTAATTCCCCTCTGTGGATTTATTGTATCTTCAATTTTAAATGGCAGTTTAAACTCCCTTTCAATTCTATTTAAAATTTCTTTATTCTTTTTTACCTCTTTATTAATTAAATTATTCTCAGTTAAATTCCAAAGTCTTAGTGCTATTATCAGTGATTTATCTTGTCTTGCTAATTTAATAAATTCAAATATATTGTCTAAATAATCATTTTTACTATTC
>CAYMGW010000029.1:8678-11901 GCA_964390085.1 uncultured Tissierella sp. | reverse complement strand
TTAATAAATTTGAGGAGGGCTAATATGAGTATATTAATAAAAAATATTGATTTAGTACCCATAGATGGTAAAAATGAGGTAATAAAAAGTACAAATATTTATATTACCGATGATAAAATAGTGCATATTGGCGAAATAAGAGAGGATATAAAGGTTGAAAGAGTAATAGATGGGAAAAATAGAATAGCGATGCCTGGTCTAATCAATACTCATACACATATTGGGATGTCCTTACTTAGAAATTTTGCAGATGATTTGCCTTTACATGAATGGTTGACTAAAAAAATATGGCCTGTAGAAGCGAAATTAAATGCAGATGATATATATTGGGGTTCACTTTTAAGTATTGTTGAAATGATACAAGGTGGAACTACAGCCTTTTGTGATATGTACTTCTTTATGAATGAGGTAGGTAAAGGTCTAGAGGAGTCAGGTATAAGAGGAGTACTTACAAGAGGATTGATTGAAGATGAGCAAGCTCAAATCAAACTTAATGAGACAAGAGAATTATTTAAAAATTGGCATGGTAAAGGAAATGGTAGAATTAAAGTAATGGTAGCACCTCATGCACCATATACCTGTAGTCCAGATTTCCTAAAGGAAGCCTTTAATTTAGCTAAAGAATTAAATACAAGAATTCATATACATCTTTCAGAAACAAAGAAAGAAGTAGAAGATAGCTTTAAACTATATGGCAAATCTCCAATTAAGCACGTATATGATTTAGGCATATTAGATTTACCTACTATAGCAGCTCATTGTGTTCATATAGATGATGAAGATATAGAAATAATGAAGGAAAAGAATGTATTTCCAGTAAATAACCCAGGTAGTAACTTAAAGTTAGCTAGTGGTTTTTCACCAGTAGCTCAAATGTTAAAGAGAGGAATTCCAGTGGCATTAGGTACAGATGGTTCTTCATCTAACAATAATCTAAATATGTTTGAAGAAATTAATTTAGCAGCTATCATAAATAAGGCAGTTAATTTAGATGCAGTATCAGTTCCAGCTAAATCAGCCCTTGAAATGGCAACTATAAATGGAGCAAAGGCTCTAGGCTGGAGTAAGGAAATAGGTTCAATAGAGATAGGCAAGAAGGCAGATATGATATTGATAGATGTCGATAAGCCTCATCTTTATCCACACCATAATACAATATCTTCCTTAGCATATTCAGCTCAAGCTTCGGATGTAGATACGGTTATAGTAGACGGAAAAATAATAATGGAAAAGAGAGAAATTAAAACATTAGATGTAGAGAAAATAAAGTTTATGGCTGAAAAACATGCCCAAGATTTAATTAGAAGATAATATAATGCAATAATAGTCATTAGTAGGTTTGCTAATGACTATTATATTCTCTATGTTTAAAATATGGATTTCTTTAATAGCTATAACAATATATTTCTTTAGAAAAGCTTTTTGAAAACAAAAGAGTTCATCAAATCAGTTATTTAGTAGGGAGTACTATTGTAAATTCAGTACCTTGACCATATATACTCTCTATATCTATAGTACCATCATGGGCTTCAACTATGGATTTTACAATAGAAAGGCCTAATCCTGTTCCACCAGTATTTTTATTTCTAGAATTATCAGATCTATAAAACCTGTCAAAGACATATGGTAGGTCTTTTTCTTCTATACCTATACCATTATCCTTTACTTTTATAATTGCATTGTTCTTTTCTTTTATTAAAGATACAAAAACTTTACCATTTACGTCAAGATATTTGATGGAGTTTGATAGAAGATTATACATTATTTGTTTAAGTTTATCTCTATCCATAATGATTTCAATATTATCTTCTATACTAGTTTTAATAGAAAAGCCTTCTTTAAAATATAAAGGAATAAATGTAGTGATAATGCTATTAAGTTCCTTAGACATATTAAATTTAGTTTTATTTAGAACAAGTTCCAATTCTTCAGACCTAAAGGAGTCTTTAAGGTCATCAACTAGACTAGATAATCTGTCTATTTCCTTCATTAAAACATCTAAATGTTCTTGGCTAGGTTCCCATATTCCATCCATAATAGCCTCTAAATGGCTTTTAAGTGTGGCAAGGGGAGTTCTGAGCTCATGAGAAATATCGGAAGCATATTTTTTTCTAATATTTTCTTGTTTAGCTAGGGTTTCACCTAAATAGTTAATGGAATTTGATAATTCTACAATTTCTGTTGTGTTAGTATTTACATTAGATCTTTTATCAAGGTTACCTTTGCGGATTTCAACGGCTGTATTTCTAATGGCAATGAGAGGGGTTGTTAAAGAACGAGATAATATTATACTTGTTCCTATTCCAAAAAATATAGTAAATACAGCTGATAGGAAAAATGATTTAGTTAAAGTATCTTTAAAAATAATGGCAGATTCAGTTAAATAAGAATTATCTATATATCCTATAATTAGTTTTCCTACTTCTTTATTTTCCTCCAGTAATGGACAAGACATCTCTACATAATTTCCTTCAGGTATATTATGCATTCTCATCATTTGTCTATGCATACCACCCATTCCACCCATACCATTTCTATTAGAAGAGGTATATAGAATGTTATCATTTAAATCCCTAATTTCAATATATACATTTTCCAAAGATGCATAAGAATTTATTTCTCTTTGGTATAGTTTATAACCATTTTTATTATATAGAGCATTTATTTCATCACATATTTTTTGAAGTTTACTTTGTTGCTCTCCAGCAAGATAATTTTCAAATCTATTATTTATCATAAGATTTGAGATAATACTAATGATTATAATACAAACAAGAATCGAAAAATTAAAGCTAAGAGTAAGTTTTTTAGAAAGCTTCATGTTATTAACCTCCTGAAATCGTTATGGAAATATTCAAATAGTAAGGACAATTTCTTTGAAAATATTCTCATATCAATTTATAATATAATTATATTATAGCAGTAAATTTTGTAATGATTATGAAAAAAATTTATATTTTATTTTTTTCTTCATATTTCCTTCACATTTTATAACTATAATGAAATTACAAAATGAAAGGAGAGATGTTATATGAAAAAAATATTATTGACAGGAGCTTTAGTGTTAACTTTAGGAATTGGTTCTTTAGTTGCATATGCTGATGATACAGCAAGAACTCCAAATATAGTTCCTAGAAATAGCAATATAAACCTTAGCTTAGAAGATAGAGAAGCATGGTTTAAAGAAAGAACCGAATATAAGAGAGAACAAATTAAGAAAGCT
>CAYMGW010000029.1:0-8668 GCA_964390085.1 uncultured Tissierella sp. | reverse complement strand
ATAATAAAATTTGCTGTCAATGCTTTTAATCGAACCATAAGGAATTGAAATAACAGAAGAAGAAGCAAAGGCATGGGAAGAGCATTTCAAGGATATGGAAGAATTCCATTTTGAAAATGGATTTATGCCAGGCGGCTGTGGTGGATTTGGCATGGGAAGAGGTATGGGATTTGGTAGAGGAATGGGAATGATGAGAGGAAACAGCTGGGGAAAATAAATTTAAGCCCAATTAAGCAAAAATAAACAGGTTTTAATAAGTTCACTTTATGGTGCCTGGCACCATAAAGTGAACTTATTGTTTTTCTATTCCAAATTTATATCCAGCTCCATAAACTGTATGAATATACTCTGGATATTTTGGATCTGTTTCAACTTTTTGCCTAATATTTTTTATATGGGTATCTATTGTTCTGTCAAAACCTTCATATCCAATACCAAAGGAAGCCTCTATTAGCTGATCTCTTGAAAGTACATGATTTGAGTTAGATATAAGAGCTAATAAAATTTTAAACTCATTTGCTGTTAAGTTGACATTTTCATTATTTTTTTTGACTATCATTTTGTCTACTTCAATTTCCAAATCTCCATTGTTGAAACTAAGTTTCTCAGCTGAAGGTCTAGAATTAGGATAGGACCTCCTAAGTAATGCTTTTACTCGGCTAACTAATTCTCTAGGGCTAAAAGGTTTTAATACATAATCATCAGCACCTATTGATAACCCTTCTATTCTTTCATCTTCGTGAGTTCTAGCAGTTAGCATTATAATTGGAACATCTGATATAGACCTTATTCTTTTACATACTTCTTCCCCTGAAATCTTAGGGAGCATAAGGTCTAATATAATTAAATGAATATCATTACTATCGAATAAGTCTAAGGCCATTTGCCCATCATTAGCTAAAAATACATTAAAATTTTCTTTAAGTAGATATGCATTAATAACATCTGAAATGTTTTTTTCATCTTCTACTAATAAAATATTTATATAATTCAAATTTAATCACCTCATAAACATATTACCCAAAAAAACAATAAAAGTATAAAAAATAAATAAATAATCCTTTACTTTTATGAACTATTATGTTATATTTGAATATAATATTTAAAGCATAGTAAAATGCTATGAATTGGTAAAGTAAATTATGTAGGGTATCTCAGAGAGGATTCTATTGGTGAGAGGAATCTATACAATATATTTTTGAAGTGCACCAAGGAGCATAGAGTCGAAATTTTAGTAGACTTATACGGTGGTTCCCGTTACAGAACTAGAGTATGAAAGTACTTGAATTGAGCTGGGGATTATTTGCCCTAAGCAGAGTGGAACCGCGAAATTTACCTTTTGCCTCTGTATATTTATTTATACGTAGGCAAAAGGTTTTTTTATGACCTAACACAACGAACGAAAGTAAGTTGATGTAGGTCAAACGCAACATTCGCTACGCTCATTGGACAAAAAGGCAACGAGCACCAAATTTATGCGACCGATAGGGAGCCCTAAAGGACTACCGAATTATACCCTGCGGGGCAAATTAAGGTAGCAAATAAATTTGAGTTGCGAGACTGCGTAATTTGTGATTATTAAGAGGGTGATAGAATTTTAAAAGGAATTTTACCTAATAGATGAGGATAAACTAGGTTTTATATAGTTAATGTTTTATGATTTTTAATTGTAAATTTTTAACTGTTAACTGTCAATTAAGTAATGGGAGGTATACAAAATGATATTAAACAATATTGGAGAAGCAGTAGGGAAGACACCAATCGTAAGATTAAACAACATTAAAGAAGAAGGAGCAGCAGAGATACTTATAAAAATTGAGTCCTTTAATCCTTCTGGTAGCGTGAAGGATAGAGCAGCTTTATATATGATAGAAGCTGCTGAAAGAGAAGGAATTTTAACAAAAGGTGGAACAATAATTGAGCCTACCAGTGGAAATACAGGTGTTGGTCTAGCTATGATAGGAGCTGCAAAAGGTTATAATGTAATTTTAGTTATGCCAGATACTATGAGCATTGAAAGAAGAAAATTAATGCAAGCCTATGGGGCAAAAATTATATTAACTGAAGGGAAATATGGTATGTCAGGTTCAGTAGAATTAGCAGAACGATTAGCTAAGGACAATAATTATTTTTTACCAAACCAGTTTGCAAATAAAAATAATTTAATTGCACATTATGAAACAACTGGTGTAGAAATACTTCAGGCTACTGATGGAAATATAGATGCCTTTGTGGCAGGAGTTGGAACAGGTGGTACTATATCAGGAATAGGTAAAAGATTGAAGGAGCATAATAAAGATATATTGCTCATTGCAGTTCAACCGGCAAAATCTCCAGTTTTAACAGGAGGTCAACCAAATCCACATAAGATACAAGGAATAGGGGCAAATTTTATACCGGATATATTTGATAATGATATAGTAGATGAGATACTAAATATTGATGAAGAAATAGCATATTCATATGCTAGAAAATTAGCAGCACATGAAGGTGTTTTATGTGGAATTTCATCAGGAGCAAATGTGGCTGCTGCAAGTATAATAGCCAAAAGACTAGGTAAGGGTAAAAGAGTATTAACTATTCTTCCTGATACTGGTGAAAGATATTTATCTATAGATTTATTTAATGGAGAGTGATTCTATGTTTAAGTTTTTCATAGAAGAAGGAAAAAATATATTAGAAAAAGATCCTGCAGCTAAAAATCTTTTTACAGCTATGTTTTTTTATCCAAGTTTAAAGGCAGTATTTTATCATAGGATTGCACATAAACTATATAAAAAGAAAAGATTTGTACTCTCTTGGATAGTATCTCAACGAGCTAGAAGGATAACTGGCATTGAAATTCATCCTGGAGCTGAAATTGGAGAGAAATTATTTATAGATCATGGGATGGGCGTAGTAATAGGAGAAACTGCTGAAGTAGGAAATAATGTACTAATGTATCATGGCGTAACTTTAGGAGGAATAGGCGGAGAAAAAGGTACAAAAAGGCACCCTACTATAGAAGACGATGTTATCATCGGAGCAGGTGCTAAAATACTAGGACCTATAACTATTGGGAAGGGAGCCAAAATCGGTGCAAATTCTGTAGTATTGGAAGATGTTCCACCATACTCTACAGCAGTTGGAGCTCCAGCAAAAGTGGTTAGAAAAAAGCATAATAGCTATGTTTATGTTGTATAATTAAAAAATCAAAAAGAACTGTTATTTATGATTCTTTTAAGATGAAAAAAGTATTTACAATTAAGCTATATAGGATATAATATATAATAACAATGAACAAGAATAGTAATTATAATAAAGATCTAAAGAGAGCTGGGGATGGTGAGAACCTAGTGATACTATTGTGATGAATGGACTTGGGAGTATATATCTGAAATAAGTAGGATATAGGGCTGATCACCCTTAAAGGATTAGAGTTGGCTTTTAGCAAAAAGAGTGGTACCGCGGAAATTACCCTTTCGTCTCTTAATTAGAGATGAAAGGGTTTATTTTATTTAGGAGGGATTATTATGGAAAAGAAAATTGTATTTAGTGGCGTGCAGCCTTCGGGAGCATTAACTATAGGAAATTATATAGGAGCAATAAAAAATTGGGTGGAATTACAAGATGAATACGATTGTTATTATTGCATAGTTGATTTACATGCTATTACGGTACCACAAATACCTAAGGATCTTAGAAAAAATACATTAGATGTTCTAGCTTTATATTTAGCTTGTGGGATAGATCCAGATAAAAGCACTTTGTTTATTCAGTCTCATGTACCAGCACATGTGGAGTTAACTTGGGCATTAAATAGTATATCCTATATGGGACAGTTAAGTCGAATGACTCAATACAAAGAGAAGTCTAAGAAATCGGAGGAAAATTTAAATGCTGCATTATTTACCTATCCAGTATTAATGGCTTCAGATATACTTTTATACCAAACAGATTTAGTACCAGTAGGAGAAGATCAAAAACAACATCTAGAATTAGCTAGAGATTTGGCAATAAGATTTAACAATAAATATAGCGATACTTTTAAGGTTCCTGAGCCTTTAATAAAGGAGTTTGGAGCTAAGATAATGAGTCTTCAAAATCCAGAAGCAAAGATGAGTAAATCCGATGCAGATGAAAATGGATATATACTAATCCTAGATAGTAAAGATGCTATAAGAAGAAAAATAAAAAGGGCTGTTACAGATTCCTTAGGAATAATGTCATATAATGATGAGCAATTGGGATTAAAAAATTTATTGACAATCTATAGTATATTTTCAAATGAAGAAATACCAAAAATAGTTAGCAGATATGAAGGCCAAGGCTATGGAAAATTCAAAGAGGAGCTAGCAGAGGTAGTAGTAGAAGGCCTTTCACCAATTCATGAAAAATTTGAATATTTAATAAAGAATAAGGACTATCTAGAGAAAATATACAAAGAAGGAGCAGATAAAGCGGAATATCAGGCTATGAAGACCTTGAGAAAAGTATATAAGAAGGTAGGTTTTATTCCTAGATAGGAGTTGTTTTATGGAGAGATTAAGATATTTTTTTAGAGGGACTCCAGACGGTTATGTATTTCCAATATGGAGCCTAGCACATTTTGCAATTATTTTGATTGCTTTTATGGGAATTGAATTTATATTTTTAAACAAAAGAAAACTAAAAAGCATCTATATGGGAAGGAAATTTAAATTTCTAATGATTATTACTTTATCTTTGCAACAGGTACTATTATATCTTTGGTATGGTTTCTCTGGATATGGCACTATAAAAGAGAGCTTACCACTATATAACTGTAGAATTGCTATTATTTTTACAATTCTTGCATTGCTTACAGATAAAAAGATATTTAAAAATGTAGGATGTTATTGGGGAATTATTGGATCTATATTAGTTGTAATGGTGCCTACTGATGTATATCCATTCTCATTTCCTCATTATGCTAATATTTCATACTTCTTAGGACATATTAGCTTATTGTGGTCTATTGTATATATTTTAGTAGTTGATGAGTATAGAATAGACAAAAGTAGTTTGAAATCAATTTTATATTTTACTAACATTTATCATTTGTTTATTTACTTTTTTAATATATTTACTAAATCTAATTATTGCTATTTAAATGAAGCACCATTTGCTAAGACATTTTTTCAAAACTTGATGTCACCAAAGGTATATACTTTAACTGTATTTTTCATATTTAACATACTTATGATGTTGGTATATTTGTCGGCTAAAACTGTGTATAGAAAGTTAGAGATAGATGAAGATTGGGTTAAATTTACTTCATAAAAATAAAAAAACAGGGGAACATTAAGTTACCCCTGTTTATTCATTTTTATTGGATTTATGATGATGGTGACAATCATCTTTATCGTCTTCATCTTTACAAGGTTTTTCTTCTGGTATATCCATTATATCCTCTAGTTTAAATTGAAGAAGCATTTGATTTTTTACGACAGTTCTCAATGTTCTCTCTACAGATCTATTAATTTTCAATAAATCCTCTATTGTAGGTCGATGGTGAGGATGATTACAAGGATGGTTATCATCTTCTCCTAGTGTACCAAGTACAAATTGGAGTTTTTCAGCTTCAGCATTTATAATATGCGCTAAGCCTAGTTCTTCAAAGGCAACTGATGCAAGAAGAAGATTTATTATTTCTTCTCTACATAAATCTATTTCTGGACTAACTTCAGGAATATTTGGGAATGACATTATTATCTCTCCTTATTCAGTATATTTAACAAGTTAAAAAATTATGTTATACTAAATAATATGAAATTTAGCAGAGATTGGTGCGAATGTTTTTAGTCCATTTAATTATTTCATGGGTTGTTGTATAGGCATCATCATTATAAAATACTTTACTATAATCTCTATTTTTATACTCATAGAGAGGGTCATAATATTTTACAATTAGCTCTTCTATAACTTGCTTATATTCATGCTTGTTAATCAGTTCTATATATTTATCAATATTCTTATCTCCTAAATATTTTCTTAGGTTATCTAATGAAAATATAAGTTCATTATCTGTATCATGAACATATTCTCTAAAAAGGTTGTTAACTCTTGTTTCCATGCTAGCTTCAATTTTTATATTTATTCCACTATTCATAGCATTATATAGATAATTTGGTATTACATCTTTACCTATTCTTTTACTTTCACCCTCTACAAATACAAGATTTGTCTTTCTATTTTTAAGTGACTCATAGACAAGAGATTCAAACATCTTTTGAGTATTTTGTTCACCAAGGCCAACACTACCAAGAATAGAACCTCTATGATTAGCACATCCTTCTAAGTCAAGAATATCCATCCCTTCATTTTTAAGAGATTTTAAAAGAGCAGTTTTACCTATTCCAGTATTTCCATAAAGAACTACAAATTGTATTTTTTCAACTTCTGTTGGGAGATGTTCATTAATATATTTTCTATAGCCCTTATACCCGCCATCAAGTTTAATGGCATTTATTCCAATGGATTTAAAAAGTGAAACTAAGGAACTACTTCTAAATCCACCTCTAGCACAGAAAAATATAAGATTATGATATTGCTTATCAAGTTCAGATACCTTCTCATAAATCTCAGGAAGACGGCTTGAACCTATTTCCATACCAATTTTCTTTGCTTTTTCAATACTTTCATGCTTATAGATTGTACCAATTAATTCTCTTTCCTTATCATCGAATATAGGAATATTAATGGCATCTGGTATAGTTTCTGATTTATATTCACTAGGAGACCTAATATCTATTAGCACATGACTTTCATCTATTTTATTTGTATCTATATCTTCATAATTAACTATTTTAAACATAAAATCCCTTCTTCTATAAATATCACAAAAATGCAAGCAACATATATTATATAACATTAGCTTTATTTATAACAAGGTAAATAATATAAATAAATTTAATTTTATAAAGGGTTTTTAATAGTAGGTATAGAATACTATATAATAAGGGAATATTGGGAAGGGAGGAATGGGTAATTATGTATGAAAAGGCTTTTAAAAAAATATTTTGGGGCTATTTGTTTACAGTAATTAATTTTAGGATTTCTGGGATTGATATTTTACCAAATATAATAGGCTATATCATTATTTTGCTAGGCTTAAAAGTATTAACAAATGAAAATGAATACTTTAAAAAAGCATTAAACTATAATTATGGGATGATAATCATATCAATACCTGAAATCTACAAAGCTCCAAGTAAGGGAGTAGTACTAGGGATAGAGAGGCCAGGGCTAATGAATATCATACTTGGAATAGTTGGGCTCATAATAGTTATATACTTTATGTATAATATATTTATGGGAATTAAGGGATTATGTAAAGAAAAAAATATATTGATCCTGCAAAACAATCCAGAGGATTTATGGAGTTTTTATTGGAAACTACTAATAGCTATATTTTTTGCGATACCTATTGCATTTATTCCAGTAATAGGAATAATATATTTTATTATAATTGCAATAGCATCAATAGTATTAAATGTTAGGATTTTAAAATTATTCTGGGAGATTTCAGATAGGTTTAATATTGATAGAGCAATTAACTAAAAGTAGATATCAAATTGAACTGACCCCCATTAGTTAGATTTTTGGTCTAACTAATGGGGGTCAACTTAATCGCTATCTACGTTATATATAATTAAGATATTTTTTGGCTAAAGATACCTTCCATACATCTGGACCTTCCTCAATATATTCCCACTCAAATTTTCCAAATCTTTTTTCTTCTAACTGGTCAAATACATGAGATGGATCTTCATCATTTATTAACACCATTTTTTCACCTACAGGTAGAGAATCAAAAGTACGTAAGACAACGTTATTGACATCATTTGTTTCATATCCTCTAGTATCTATTTGTAAAATGGACATATTATCTCCTCCTAATGGTTTTAAATTATTATGCCCGGTAAATAGAATATTATTTTACTAGGAAAATGGTTACAATATATACATAAAATGGGGTATAATGTAAATAATTAAGCAATTTTTTAAAAAAGGAGTGGGTAAATGATGAATTACAAAATACTTCATACTTGTATAAGAGTAATGAATTTAGAGGAATCTTTAAAATTTTATAAAGATGCTTTAGGATTAGTAGAGACTAGAAGAAAGGATTTCCCAGAAGACGAATTTACATTAGTTTTTTTATCTGATGAGTCAGGACAACATGAAATAGAATTAACATATAACTATAATCCAGAGAAACCTTATGTAATTGGGGATGGATTTAGCCATATGGCATTTGGCGTAAAAGACTTAGAAGCTTCAAGAGAAAAACATAAAGAAATGGGTTATGAAGTTACGGAATTAATGGGACTTCCAGGCGAAAAACCAAGATATTACTTTGTAACAGATCCAGATGGATATGATGTTGAAATTATAAGAACTAAATAGCAGAAACAAAAAATGAATTACCTCTATATTAATAGGTAATTCATTTTTTATTAGACTATGTTAATAAAACTACAATCTTGGGTATATATATTATGAATAGTAGTTGTAGATTACATAAATTGAAGCATATACTTTAATAAAATAATATAAAAAGGAGGGTAAGGTTATGAAAAAGATTTTAGTGGCAATTGATGGCTCTGAAAACTCAAAGAAAGCTTTAGACAAAGCAAAAGAACTTGCCTTATTAAACAATAGTGAA
>CAYMGW010000028.1:10407-11936 GCA_964390085.1 uncultured Tissierella sp. | reverse complement strand
ATAGGGTTATCTTTTTTAGGTTTTGTGGCAACAATACAAGGTATAGGATATGCTGCAACTAAGAAAGGAAGAGAGAAAAATGAGAAAGAATTTAAGTTATTTAAAAGAAAATCGTAAAGATAGAGAAAGGCAAAGGGTATTAAATAATTTCTATACTAAGCAAATAAAAAAAGGGAAAACTACAAGGGCAGATATTTTAGATAAAATATCTCTAGGAATAGGTATTTTTGTAATTTTAATTTTAATATTGAATAAATTAATAGGGAATTTTGTTATTTCTTTTATTTTATCATTTATACTTGCTTTAATTATAGGTATCTTTATAAAAGAGATAAATATAGAAATTAGAAATAAAAAAATAGAAGAAATTAAAAATGAATATAAAATAAAACTTGATGAAGAAAAGGTATTATCACCTAATGAAGATATAGAAGATTACATAATAGATAGATATTATGAAAAAAAATCAGAATTAAAATCAAGTTTTAATTTCCTTAGTAGGGATAAGATATTTAAACTTTATCTACTATTTATAGTATTTTATATTACGGCTTATTTTTCATCTTATCCAATATATTATAAAATAATGGCTGTAATTTCTTTTATTGTGGCAACTTTTATTGGATCCTATAATTTAACTGAATATATAAGAAAGAGAGACAATAGAGATTTACATAATAAAAATATTGATGTATAATAATATAATAGTTAGTAAGACAGAGTAGGTAAAGAGCGTCAAGTGTTAAGGGATGGGAAGTTGCCCTTAAACGAAGGATATGAATCTGCGATTCTTTACCGCGTCCGCTGGATCATTAAAGAATCCTCTTATCTTTAGTGTGACAGTTGCTGTCACTAACAAAAGAAAGGAGGGTAAAAAATGAATAACGGCAGAAAGATAAACACAAAGACACTGACACAAGCCGCTTTTTTAGTAGCATTATCAATTGCATTGACAAGATTTGCCTCTATTATGGTGCTTCCAACTTTGAGAATAGGCTTTGGAGAGGTTCCATTAATGATGAGTGGAATGTTATTTGGACCCATAGTTGGAGGAATATCTGGTGCAGCTGCAGATTTGATAGGCATTATGATTAATCCACAAGGTCCACCTCATTTTGGATTTACTTTAAGTTCTATGTTATGGGGTGTAATACCAGGTCTTTATGTGATGTACTTTAGAAGTAAGGGCGATAATAAGAGTCTATTTTCACCACTTAGAGTTCTTGCTATAGTTGGTACATGTTATTTAATGATATCTTTAGGATTGAATACCTATTGGTTATCCCAATTATATAACAAGGGTATTATTGTAATGCTACCAAGCAGAGCCATAACAGCCTTAGTTAATATACCAATTCAAAGCACTATCATCACTTACTTGCTCAAATATCTTAAAAACGTTGTAGCATATTAGGAGGTCTAAATGAAAAAGGTATTGGCTTTGATGGGTAGCCCTAGGAAAGGGAAAAATACAGATAACTTATTAGAATATTTATTAGATGGAATAAAAGAAAAGGATTATGAAATCA
>CAYMGW010000028.1:7458-10397 GCA_964390085.1 uncultured Tissierella sp. | reverse complement strand
ATCAACAAAATATATTTGATTGATAATAAAATAAATCCATGTACAGGATGCGATTATTGTGGAAAAGTAGAGGCCTGCGTAAATAAAGATGATATGGGATCTATTTATGAGGGGTTTGATAATAGTGATATAATAATACTCGCAGCTCCAATATATTTTAATTCTGTAAATGGATTAACTAAAAATATGATTGATAGATGCCAAAGATATTGGTCTTTAAAATATTCTATAGGGAAAAAATACAAACAAACAGAAGATAGAGTAGGTGTATTTTTAGCTACAGGAGGGGCACCTTTTTCCAATGATCAATTCAATGGGGCTATTCCAGTTATAGATTACTTTTTTAGATCTATAAATGCGAAATATAAAGGCAACTACTTTATTTCTAATACAGATAATGAGCCTGTAGATAAAAGATTAGATGTCAAAGACGAATTATATAAAATAGGCAAAAACATTTGGAGCATTAGAGACTTCTACCTTCACAGGTAGAAGTCTTTTATATACATAATGGGAGGGATAAGGATGGTAAGGTTTTTAACAGGAGGGGAATCTCATGGAGAGTCTCTTACAGGTATAATAGATGGCATACCTGCTAATTTATATATAGACATGGGCTACATAAATGAGCAGCTAAAGAGAAGACAGAAAGGATTTGGTAGATCCCTTAGAATGGAATTAGAAAGTGATGAGGTAAATATATTATCTGGTGTAAGCAAAAATTTGACTACAGGAAGTCCAATTACTATATCTATTAAAAACAAAGGTACAAACATTGAGTTAGTAGAAGTTACTAAGCCAAGGCCAGGTCATGGAGATTTAGTAGGCGCTCTTAAATATAATCAAAAAGGTGGACGTAATATCCTTGAAAGAGCATCGGCAAGAGAAACAGCTATGCGTGTAGCCTTGGGAAGTATTTGTAAACTTATATTAAAGGAATTTAATATAAATATATATAGCCATGTTATAAATATTGGCGGTATAAATTCAAGTATAAACTATTACAATAAATTGAAAATTGAAGAATTAATTAGAGCTGATGAATCAAATATTAGAGTAATTGACAAAGACTCAGAAGAAAAAATGATAAAAAAAATCCAAGAAGCAAAAGATAAAGGAGATACTTTAGGTGGAGTTATAGAAGTTATAGTTAAAAATGTTCCTATAGGCTTAGGAAGTCATACCAATTGGGATACAAAGCTTGACGGAAGACTTGCAGGGGCTTGCATCAGTATACAGGGCATCAAAGGAGTTGAATTTGGACTGGGAAGTGTTGCAGCATCAACTTTAGGATCAGAATTCCATGATGAGATTTTCTATGATAATAAATATAAGAGAAGAACAAATAAGGCAGGAGGAATAGAAGCAGGTATATCAAACGGAGAAGATATAGTTATAAGGGTCACTATGAAGCCAATACCTACACTTAAGAAACCCTTAGAGACTGTAGATATGATAACTAAGGAGAAGACAACTGCACAGTTTGAAAGGTCTGATGTATGTGCAGTTCCATCAGCTAGCATAGTTGCTGAATCTATGATAGCATATATATTAGCAGATGAACTAATTAAAAAGTTTGGAGGAGATTCTTTGGAAGAAACTAAGATAAATTATTTTAATTATCTTAAGTATTTAGAAAGAAGGTAATGATATGGTTTGTAGGATGGTAGATAATATATGGGAGGAACTACGCCAATATTTAATTAAAGATAATTTTATTCTTGTAACTGATAGCAATGTATATAATCTGTACAAGGATGAAGTAGATGGACTGTTAAATGGGAGAGAAAACATATATATAATACCCTCAGGAGAAACAAATAAGAATATAGAAGAATTGTCTAAAATATATAAATTTTTAATCGGAAAAAATATGGATAGAAAAGGGAAGATTTTTTGTCTAGGAGGTGGAGTAGTAGGAGATTTAGCTGGTTTTGCTGCTGCAACATATAAAAGAGGAGTTGAATATATTCAAATTCCCACTACTTTATTATCTCAGGTGGATAGCAGCATAGGAGGCAAGACTGGAATTGATTTTATGGGGTATAAAAACATAATAGGCTCATTTTATTTCCCTTTAATAACCTTAATAGATACTTCATTTATTCATACCTTACCTGAAAGAGAAATTACTTGCGGCCTTGGGGAGATAATAAAATATGGTTTAATTGAAGATTATGACTTTTTTAAACATATAAAGAAAAATATTAAAAAAATCTATAATAGAGATATGAGGGTGCTCCCAGGTATCATAGAAAAATCTATGGATATAAAATCATCTATAGTAGAGGAAGATAAGTTAGATTCAGGTCTTCGACAAAAGTTAAATTTCGGACATACTTTTGGACATAGTATAGAGTCTTTTTTTGAATACCAAAAGTACAATCATGGTGAGGCAGTTATACTTGGTATGCTCTATGAAAGTAATATTGCATACCAAAAGACTCTTATAGATAAAGAATATTATGATGAAATCTTAGAAGTATTAAGGCCTTTAGTAGAGCAAATCACATTTAATAATGATGAAATAAAAATTCTTCTAGATTATATGAAAAATGATAAAAAGAACAAAGAAGGTAAAATCTCATTTGTTTTGCCAGTAGGAAAAGGTAAAGTTGATTTATTTTATGATGTGGATGAAGAGCTTATTATAAAATCAATATTAAATGATTATAAAATATTATAAAATAGACATTCTATGTAGATTGAAGGAGTGTATAGTTTGAAGATTAAAGGAATAAAAAGTTTAAAAGGTGAGCTGAAGGTACCGGGGGATAAATCTATTTCCCATAGGGCAGTAATGATTGGTTCCATTGCCAAAGGTGAAACAATTGTAAAAAATATTTTATTATCTGCAGATACTTTAAGAACAATTGAATGTTTTAAAGAGATGGGAATAGACATAGATATAGATGAAAAAGAGAATATAGTAAGAATTC
>CAYMGW010000028.1:1957-7448 GCA_964390085.1 uncultured Tissierella sp. | reverse complement strand
AATGGTCTCTATGGCCTTAAAAAACCCAGTAAACCCCTTGATTGTGGAAATTCTGGTACTACTATGAGGCTATTGTCTGGAGTATTAGTTGGTCAAGATTTTTCATCGACTCTTATAGGAGATGAGTCTCTAAGTAAGAGACCAATGGACAGGATTATTATTCCTTTAACTAAGATGGGTGGAAATATTAAAGGTGAAGATGATAAGCATGCACCACTTAGAATTGAGCCTTCAGATAAATTGAAAGGAATTGATTATGAATTACCTGTAGCTAGTGCTCAAGTAAAGTCTGCTATTTTACTTGCTTCTATTTATAGTAAGGGAAGGACTAAAGTTGTAGAGAAAAAGATTACTAGAGATCATACAGAAAGAATGCTTCAATACTTCAAAGAAGATGAATTTAAGGGTAAAGAAATTTATATTCCGGGAGATATTTCCTCTGCTTCATTTTTTATAGTAGCAGCTACTATTATTAAAAATTCATCTATAATCATAAAAGATGTAGGTATCAATCCTACGAGAACTGGAATTATTGATGTAATAAATTCTATGGGAGGAAATATTAGGGTAGAAAATATAAGGAATATAAACAATGAACCAATTGGAGATTTATATGTTTCCTATTCGCCCCTTAAAGGAATTGAATTAGATGAAAAGATTATAGGAAGGCTAATTGATGAAATTCCAATAATAGCCGTAGCAGCTGCTTTTGCAGAAGGCACAACAATAATTAGAAATGCAGAAGAACTTAAATACAAAGAAACTGATAGGCTCCATGCTATGGTAAATGAACTAAAAAAAATGGGGGCTGATATAGTGGCTTTACCAGATGGATTGATAGTACATGGGAAGAAAGAGCTAAACCCAGCCACTGTACATTCTTTTAAGGATCATAGAATTGCCATGGCCTTATCAATAGGGGCTTTAAATATAAAAGGTGAATCAGAAATTCAAAATAGCCAATGTATAGATATATCCTATCCAAATTTCTATGATACAATTTGGGAGATGATGGAATAAACTTTGATTTTTCACCTATAAAGCTTTATAATAGGTATATAATATTTAAATATCACTAGGAGGTATACGAATGAAAAAAGAATTACCAATAGCATTATCAAATCGTCATATACATTTAAGTCAAAAGGATTTAGATGTTTTATTTGGTGAAGGATATCAATTAACAAAGATGAAAGATTTATCTCAACCAGGACAATATGCTTGTGATGAAAAGGTTGATGTAGTAGGACCAAAGGGTACTATAAAAGGTGTAAGAATATTAGGGCCTGTTAGACCAAATACTCAATTTGAATTATCAGTTTCAGATGCTTTTGCATTAGGAGTAAAAGCTATAGTTAGAAACTCAGGTGATACTAAAGGTACTCCGGGAGCAAAACTTGTTGGACCAAAGGGAGAAGTTGAAATATCAGAAGGAATAATAGTAGCAGCAAGACATATTCATATGCATACTTCTGATGGAAAAGACTTTGGAGTAGCTGATAAAGATATTGTAAGTGTAAAAGTAGGTGGAGAAAGAGGTTTAGTATTTAACAACGTATTAGTTAGAGTATCCGAAGCTTTTGCTCTTGAAATGCATGTTGATATAGAAGAAGGAAATGCAGCAGGAGTAAGAAATGGAGACCTAGTTGAGTTAATTAAATAATTTTGGAGGTTAATTCATGACAAATATATTAGGAATGATAGACCACACCATATTAAAACCAGAAGCTATAAAAGATATGGTTGAAAAATTATGTAAAGAGGCAATAGAATATAAATTTGCCGCTGTATGTGTAAATCCTTATTATGTTAGGTTTTGCAAAGATATTTTAAAGGGTTCTGATGTTAAAGTAGCAACTGTTGTAGGATTTCCATTAGGTGCAAATACAAAAGAGGTTAAAGCTTTCGAAACTGCAGATGCAATAAACAATGGTGCTGATGAGATAGATATGGTAATTAATATAGGTGCTTTAAAAGTAAAGGACTATAAAACTGTTAAAGAAGATATAGAAGCAGTAGTAGAAGCAGCCAAAGATAAAGCAATAGTTAAAGTAATCATAGAGACATGTCTACTTACAGATGAAGAAAAGATTAAAGCCTGTGAACTTTCCATGGAAGCTGGGGCTGATTTTGTAAAAACATCAACAGGTTTTTCCACTGGTGGAGCAACTGTAGAAGATGTAAAACTTATGAAATCTATAGTAGGAGATAAACTAGAAGTTAAAGCATCTGGTGGAGTTAGAGACTTAGAGTCTGCTAAAAAAATGGTTGAAGCAGGTGCTACTAGATTAGGAACTAGCTCAGGTGTTAAAATAGCAAAAGAAATATAATAAAATTTAAGGATTTTTTACCTTTTCTTGTTATAAAATTTTGAGATTATGAAAAACTATAATAAGAGGAGGGATAAATTGAAAAGATATTTATTATTTATATTAGTTTTAATGTTATTTTTACAAATTGGATGTCAAGTTAAATTAGATGAAGATATTATTCAGGTAGAAGAGCCAGAAGATATATCAATAAATGTATCAGCTGAAGATAAAGTAATAATTGATAGATCGGAGAATTTGGCAGATTGTGTAGTTGAATTATTTGGAATTGACGATGCAGCAACGATTATTTTCAACGATACAGCACTAGTTTCTGTTATTATGGCCTATGATACAGTACTTACTGAAGATACAAAAGAATTGATAAACGACTTAGTTATGGAAAAGGATACAGCTATAAAGGAAGTACTAATATCTAACGATGAAAAAACATTTTTTCAGATTGTAGAGATTATAGGCAGTCTATTGAACGGTTCATCTTATGACAATCATGTAGGCGAAATTAGCAAAATGATTGAAAAAAACAAATAACAAATCTGAAGCCCAATTCAAAAGATTGGGTTTTTTGTATTTTTTCATTAAATGAATAATATTAATATAAGTAACAAATTCAATTTTGGGTATAGTAAATATAATATATGGAAGAAGGAGGAATCGATTTGACATTAAAATCAGAAAGAATAAAAATTGGGAATGGAATATATTTAAACTTAATTAAGACAGATAAATTTAAATCTAATTTACTTAGTTATTATTTTTTGAGACCTTTATCTAAGGAAGAAGTTACGAAAAATGCCCTATTACCTTTAGTACTTAAAAGGGGTACAAAGGAATATACTACGAACTTAGATATACAAAAAAAACTAGAAGAAACTTATGGAGCAAATTTAAGTATAGCTATTAATAAAAGAGGAGAAAAACATGTACTTAGATTTACTATAGAAACCGTTAATGGAGATTATGTAGGAGACAAAGACTACATTTATGAAGTAATTGCTCTTTTAAAATCTATTATTTATAATCCGGTTTTAGAAAAGGGATATTTTAGAAAAGATTATGTAGAACAAGAAAAGGAGAATTTAAGACATAAAATTGAAGGAAGAATAAATGATAAAAGATCCTATGCCTTAGATAGATGTATAGAAGAAATGTGTAGAAATGAAAAATTTAGTATTTATCCTCTCGGGAATGTAGAAGATTTAAAAAATATTAATGAGGATATATTATATAAGCATTATCAAAATGTAATAAATACATCTCCCATAGAAATATTTTATGTAGGGGAATATGATGAAAAATTAGTTGAATATATTAAGGAAGTTGGACAAATAGAAAGAGAAAATGTTTTAACCTTACCAAGGGAACAAATTATATCTGGAGTTAAAACTAAGAATATGGTATATGAAGATATGGATGTAACTCAAGGGAAATTAGTCCTTGGATATAGAACGGGAATTCCTTATGAAGACAGACTTTATAATGGACTTATAGTAGCTAGTGATATTTTAGGAGGAGGGCCAAACTCTAAATTATTTAGAAATGTAAGAGAAAAGGAAAGCTTGGCTTATTACATTACATCTACTATTTTCAAGTACAAATCTATTATGTTAATAGATGGAGGAATTGAGTTTGATAATTTTGAAAAGACCATAGATATTGTAAAAAAACAAATAGAAGAAGTAAAGAATGGAAATTTTACTGACGAAGATATAGAGATATCAAAAAAATCTATTAAGTCTTCAACAGAATCCATCAAAGACAGTATTTTCCTTATATCAGAATATTTTTTTAGTCAAATATTATCTGAAGACAATAGATCCCTAGAAGAAGTTTTAAGTGATATTGATAGTGTTACTAGGGAAGAAATAACAGAAGCCATGTCAAAGGTTGTTCTTGATACTATATACTTTATGAAAAACTCAAAAGCCTAAAGAAGGTGTCGATGCTAAAATAGGGGAGGTATATAATTGGAAATTAAAATATACGAAAACGAAAAAATAAGGGAAAAGCTTTATTATAAAGAGATGAAATCAGGATTAAAGGTTTATTTTATGCCAAAGGAAGGATATACAAAACAATATGCAATCTTTGCGACTGATTATGGGAGCATTGATAATATATTTATTCCAATAGGAGAAAAAGAAACAATAGAAGTACCTGAAGGTATTGCACATTTTCTAGAGCATAAGCTTTTTGAGGAGCCTGAACAAAATATCTTTGATAAATTCTCTAAGCTAGGTGCAAATGTTAATGCTTATACTAATTTTACTCAAACAGCATATTTATTTTCATCGACTGAAAATTTCTATGAGAATCTAGCACTATTGGTAGAGTTTGTTCAGCATCCATATTTTACCGATGAAAATGTTGAAAAAGAAAAAGGCATTATTGCTCAAGAAATAAATATGTATAAGGACAATCCAAATTGGAGAGTATTTTTCAATTGCTTAAAAGGTATGTATAAAGAACATCCAGTTAAAATTGATATAGCAGGTACTATTGAAAGTATCCAAGAGATAAATAAGGAATTACTCTATAAATGTTATAATACATTCTATAATCCAACTAATATGGTTATATTTATTGTTGGAGACTTATCCTTTGATGAGATAATTAAAGTAATAGCTCAATCAGAAAAGAAGGATTATAAAGAAATCGAAAAAGTTGAAAGGGTCTTTCCAGAAGAGCCTAAGGAAGTAAATGAAAGTCTCATAGAGGAAAGCATGTTGACTTCAGCTCCTTTATTCTATATTGGATTTAAGGATGTTGATAATGAATTACCAGAAAGAGAAAGAGTAAAAAAAGATTTTATTACAAATTTCATACTTGATATGTTATTTGGATCTAGTTCACAGTTTTATAACGATATGTATGAAGAAGGGCTTGTGGATAGTAGCTTTGGGGCATACTATACTGGAAAGAAGTCCTATGGACACTCATTAATTGTTGGTGAATCTAAAGACCCTAAAGAGGTATATAACAGAATTATGGGACTCCTTGAAAAAGAAGGAACCTCAATTTTATTGGAAGAGGACTTCAATCGTATTAAGAAAAAAACCATGGGAGAGTTCTTAATGGGGCTTAATTCTGTTGAATTTATAGCAAATAGCTTTATCTCTTTATATTTTTAGGAGTAGTTCATGAAATTTCCCCAAATTTTA
>CAYMGW010000028.1:0-1947 GCA_964390085.1 uncultured Tissierella sp. | reverse complement strand
GCCGGATATATTATATCATTAGTTGATTGTTTTACCCTTCAATTAAAAAAAGATATCATTTCCGGATATTTTAAATCAAAAATCGATTACTTAAGCAGGAAGGGGTTATTTACGGCTTTATCTCTTTATATTTTGACGATTTTTTATTAATAGACTATTTAGATTTATTAGAATCTATTAAGTATAACGATATAATTGAAAGATTCAATAATCATTTTACAAGGGATAATGTTGTTTTGTCCATAATAAATCCAATAAGATAATAGAAATGAATCTTCATTTGTGATATACTAATCCAATGAAGTATTAGAAAGGTGGTTTTATTATGGATCCAGTTGCATTTCAGATTTTTGGTCTTGAAGTTAGATGGTATGGAATTTTAATTGCTACAGGAGTTTTAATAGGTGCTATACTTGCCATTAGAGAAGCTAAGAGAGTGGGACTTGATGAAGAGACTTTGATGGATTTCCTTATATGGGAAGTTCCTTTATGTTTAGTAGGTGCTAGATTATATTATGTGATTTTTAGCTGGGATATGTATAGAGATAATCCTATAGAAGCCTTAAATATTAGAAATGGTGGGTTGGCTATCCATGGTGCCATAATTATGGCTATTATTGTAGCTGTTATTTTTACTAAAATTCGAAAAATAGATTTTTGGAGAATTGCAGACGTATGTGCTCCAAGTTTGATATTAGCTCAATCCATAGGAAGATGGGGAAACTATATAAACCAAGAAGCCCATGGAGGACCGACGAATTTACCTTGGGGGATTATGGTAAATGGAGTAAAAGTGCATCCTACTTTTCTTTACGAATCAATTTGGAACTTTTTAGTTTTTTTATTCCTTATATGGTATAGGAAAAACAAACAAAAAGTTAAAGGTGAAGTATTTTTATTATATATATCACTATACTCCTTTATTAGATTTTTTATCGAAGGACTTAGAACGGATAGTTTGATGCTAGGACCAATTAGGGTGGCACAACTTGTAAGTATAATAGGGATTATCATTCCAATGTATATATTTTTTATAAAAAGAAAAAAGAATATAGAAATATAAAAAAGCTGTTGGTAAAAATTACCAACAGCTTTTTTTAATGCCACTGTAAATAAGGTTAGAAATTTGGATTTAAGGGGTTCGCCCTTACTTAGGAATGTCGAAAAATAGGGAATTGTGACTAAAGTACTAAATTGTTTTTTTTCAAAAAAAGGTGGAAGGATTTTTCAATTTAGTGTAGAATAGTATATATAGTGGTAGAAAGTGGTAGAAAGTGGTAAGAAATATATAATAAGTGAGTGATTAGTATGTTTATTGGTGAATATCAACATACTTTAGATACTAAAGGAAGAATAATAATGCCTTCTAAATTCAGGGATGAATTAGGGGAAGAGTTTGTTATGACCAAAGGGCTTGATAATTGCCTTTTTGTGTACCCTAAAGAAGAATGGGCTATTTTAGAAGAAAAACTTAAAACACTTCCACTTACCAATCGTGATGCAAGAGCATTCATTAGATTTTTCTTTGCAGGAGCTAGTGAGGGTGTCTTAGACAAGCAAGGTAGAGTTTTGATTCCTGCTAATCTAAGAGAACTTTCAAAACTAGACAAAGATGCCGTAGTTATAGGCGTATCTACTAGACTTGAGATTTGGAGTAAAGAGGAATGGGATGCATATAATGATGATGACAACTTATCTTACGATAGCATAGCAGAAAAAATGGCTGAACTGGGAATATAACTGGGGGAGATCATATGAAATTTGAACATATATCGGTATTACTAAACGAAGTGATAGAAGGATTAAATATTAAAGAGAATGGAATTTATGTGGATGGTACTTTAGGTGGTGCTGGTCATTCATCTGAAATTGTGAAGAAATTGACTACAGGAAAATTAATAGGTATTGATCAAGACTTAAATGCACTAAATAAAGCTGCAGAAGTAC
>CAYMGW010000027.1:0-11954 GCA_964390085.1 uncultured Tissierella sp. | reverse complement strand
AAATCGCCTACTTTTAGAATATTAACAGATAAAGTCTAGAACATCCGCATATGGATGTAAAGAAGTGTTATAGAAAATAAAATACATTTATTAAACTGTAACAATATTATATTAGGGGGAGAGATTATGAAAAAAAGAAAATTACAGTCATTAGTAATTATTATGGTATTAACATTAATAATTACAGGCATACCATTAAAAGGATTTGCAAAAGAAGAGGATTTAAGTAAGGATATTCAAAAGATAAAATCTCTATTTAAAATAGGAGATGAATATGAGCATTTTCATAAAAGTAAATATGATAGGCTCGATGGTAAGAATGAAACTAATCTATCTTGGAGTAGTCAAAACAAATACTTAAATGTGACTATTGATGAAGAAGGCAATATAATAAATTATTACAAGGATGAATATGGTAATGGTAGAAATACAAGAGTTTATAAATTTCCTAAAATAACCAAAGAAGAAGGAGAAAAAACAGCTAAAGATTTTATAAAAAAATTATATCCTGATATAGTAAATCAAATCAAAATCAATGATGAGGATAATATTTATGGTTTATATAGTAGAGAAAACTTAAGAGAATATACATATAATTTTACAAGAGTAGAAAATGATATATTCTTTAATGTAAATAATGTATATATTGGTATAGATACTCAAACTGGAGAAGTGAGAAATTTTAGTATAAACTGGCAAAAGGATTTAAAATTTGTAGATACAAAGGACACTGTTTCAAAAGATGAAGCAAAAGAAATATATAAGGATAATATAGAGTTAGAATTAGGATATAGATTAAAAAATACAGATGAAGGTACAAAGACATACTTAGGATATAATATAACAAATACAGATAAATCAGTAGATGCTAAAACAAAAGATATATTGAGTACTTCATATAAATATATGTATTCAGTATATGGATCTGAATTCAATAAAATGATGGGGAATATATCAATAGAAGAAGAAAATAAATTATTAAATTCTAAAAAAATAATAAGTAGGGAAGAAGCAAGAAAAAAACTAGTGGACACATTTAAACTAGGAGAAGGCTATGAAATAGATGATTGTACACTAATAGGTAATAAAGAAAAAGATATATATGTATGGGAAGTAATAGTGATGAAACGTGTTGGGAATAGTGCTAGTGGTACTGGATCAAGAGTAAATGCAAAAACAGGTGAAATTGTAAGTTTTCATGATCCAGGATCATGGGAACGGAAAGAAGATGAAAAATCAAAATATAGTAAAGAAGAATTACTTAAAAAAGCAAAAGAATTTATAAAACAGAGCGATGCTAAAAAGTATGAAGAAGTAGAGTATATGGAATATGGAGATGAAGATTCATTTTATAATGAAAGAAATAGATCAAACTTTGTATTTATAAGAAAAGCAAATGACATTAAAGTAGAAAATAATGGATTTAGGATATCCTTAAGTAATGTAACAGGTAATATATTATCCTACGATTGTAACTGGAATGATTTAGAATTTGAATCTCCAGAAAATATAATAGATAAGGATGAAGCTAAAGAAATATTATTAGAAAATAGAGAATTAAATCTGCAATATCAAATACAAAACAATGAAAAAGAAAAAGAGAATGTTAAGTTAGTATATGATTTTGGAGACAAATATTTAGTGGTAGACGCTAAAAAAGGAGAAGTAATAGATAGTAGAAAAGAATTACTAGAAAAAATAGAAAAACAAGAGTATAAAGATATAGAAAATAGCTCTGCTAAAAATCAAATAAATAAATTAAACAATCATATTATTTTATTTGAAGGAGAAGAATTTAAGCCAGAACAAGAAATAACACAGAAAGAGTTTTTAAAATTACTTGTACAAACTAAAGAGATGTATTATCTATATGAAGATGAAAGCTATATGTATGAAAGATTTGTTAGAGATGGCATAATAAAAGAAGAAGAAAAAAATATGGAAGCAAAAGTAACAAGAGAGGAAGCAATAAAATATATAATTAGAATTTTTGGACAGGAGCCATTAGATAATTTAGGTGATATATACAAGTTAGAATATGACGATGCAAATCAAATATCAACTAATTTAAAGGGGCATATAGCAATAGCTAAAGGATTAGGGATTATAAGTGGTGAAGGAAACTTCAGAGCAAAGGATAATTTAACAAGAGAAGAAGCAGTAGTTTTAATATACAATATATTAAATAGAGATAATTAAAATTAGGTACAAATCCAAGAGAAATATCTATAGAAGAAATCGAAAAACTATTTAAAGCTACTTAATATGGAATAGAAGTAAACTTCTAATTTTGGTGAAACTGAGATAAACACATAAATATTTAAAAATAGGCTTGATTTTATATAGTTTCTTTGCTACAATAGACTTTAAATTAATAAAAACAAAGAAAGGAAGTAGTAGGTCCTATATCGATTATAGAGAGCTGTCGGTTGGTGAAAGACAGTATTGATGAAGACTGAACTCGTCCTTGAGTTATTAGGGTGAAAAAAGTAATCCTAATCGGTTAAATGCCGTTATATTTTGAGTGGATAGCAATATCAATAAGAGTGGTACCGCGGAATATTACCTTTCGTCTCTATTTTATAGAGATGAAAGGTTTTTTTATGACCTAACTTAGCGAACGATAGTGAGCTTTAGTAGGTCAAACGCAATGAGCACCAACATTAATGTAGAATTTATCATTGGGAGTGTCCGTTAGGACCAAATCTATACGAGCGTAGCGAGTAAATAGATTTGAGTTGCGAAACTGCGTAATATGATCTAACCCAATGAGTGTTAGTGAATTGTAGAAAGAGGAGGAGAAAGATAATGAGAGAGTATAAGCCAAATGAAATTGAACAGAAATGGCATAAAATTTGGGAAGAAAAAGAACCTTTTAAGGCATTAAATAAATCAGATAAACCAAAGTTTTATGCATTAGTAGAATTCCCTTATCCATCAGCAAATGGACTACACGTAGGACATCCAAGACCTTATACAGCATTAGATATTGTTTCTAGAAAGAGAAGACTTGAAGGGTATAATGTGTTATTTCCAATGGGATGGGATGCCTTTGGATTACCTTCAGAAAACTTTGCTATAAAAAATAAAATTCATCCAGCTATAGTTACAGAGCAAAATGTTGCAAGATTTAAATCTCAATTACAGTCAATAGGATTTTCCTTTGATTGGTCAAGAGAAATTAATACTACAGACCCACATTATTATAAATGGACTCAATGGATATTTCTAAAATTATATGAAAAAGGATTAGCATACAAACAAGAGATGCCTATTAACTGGTGCCCATCCTGTAAGATTGGATTAGCAAATGAAGAGGTTATTCAAGGTACCTGTGAGAGATGTGGTGGCGAAGTAGTAAGAAAAGTAAAAAATCAATGGATGCTAAAAATAACTGAATATGCAGATAGACTAATTAAGGATTTAGATAAAGTAGACTATATTGAAAGAGTAAAGGCTCAACAAACCAACTGGATTGGTAAATCTGAAGGAGCAGAAGTAGATTTTCAAATTGCAGGAAAAGAAGATAAGCTAAGGGTATTCACCACTAGACCAGATACACTATTTGGTTCAACTTATATGGTTATAGCAGCTGAACATCCTTTAATAGAAAAATATAAAGATGAAATAGAAAATCTAGAAGAAATTAAAGAATATCAACATGAAGTAAGCAAGAAATCAGATTTCGAAAGAACTGAGCTATCAAAGGAAAAAACAGGAGTAGAAATAAAAGGTCTAAAAGCTATAAATCCTGCTACAGGCCGTGAAATTCCTATTTGGATTTCAGACTATGTGCTTATGACCTATGGTACAGGGGCTATAATGGCAGTACCAGGACATGACAGTAGTGACTGGGAATTTGCAAATAAATTTAACATTCCAATTGTAGAAGTAATAAAAGGTGGAGATATAGAAAAAGAAGCCTTTACAGATACAGAATCAGGAATTGTTATAAATTCTGATTTTATCAATGGCATGGAAGTAAAAGAAGCAAAAGAATATATGCTTAAATGGCTAGAAGAAAAAGGCCTTGGAACTAGAAAAGTAAACTTTAAACTTAGAGACTGGGTATTCTCTAGACAAAGATACTGGGGAGAGCCAATACCTCTAGTACATTGTGATGAATGTGGTTGGGTACCAGTACCTGAAGAACAATTACCTGTTATGCTACCAGAAGTAGAAAACTATGAGCCAACAGATAATGGTGAATCACCACTTGCAAATATTACAGATTGGGTAGAGACTACTTGTCCAAAATGTGGAGGTAAAGCTCATAGAGAAACAGATACAATGCCACAATGGGCAGGTTCTTCTTGGTATTTCCTAAGATATATCGACCCATTTAATGAAGAAGAAATAGCTTCCCAAGAAGCAATAAATTATTGGATGCCAGTAGACTGGTACAATGGTGGAATGGAGCATACTACACTTCACTTACTATATTCAAGATTCTGGCATAAATTCCTATATGATATTGGAGTAGTTCCTGGACCAGAGCCTTATGCAAAGAGAACTTCCCATGGCATGATATTGGGAGATAATAACGAGAAGATGTCAAAATCTAGAGGAAACGTAGTAAACCCTGACGATATAGTAAGAGATTATGGTGCAGATACTTTAAGAACCTATGAAATGTTTATTGGAGACTTTGAAAAGAGTGTACCTTGGTCAGAAAATGGAGTTAAAGGATGCAGAAGATTCCTTGAAAGAGTATGGAGACTTCAAGATATTGTAGTAGATGGTGAAGGCTATACTAAGGAATTAGAAGGCAGTATTCACAAGACAATCAAGAAAGTAACTGAAGACTTTGAAACATTAAAATTCAACACAGGAATAGCAGCTTTAATGAGTCTATTAAATGAATTTAATGACCATGGAAAGATGACAAAAGAAGATCTTAAGACATTTATAATACTACTAAATCCAGTAGCGCCTCATATTACTGAAGAGCTTTGGGAAATCCTGGGCTTAGAAGGTTATTTACATGATACAACATGGCCAGTATATGATGAAGAAAAAACAAAGGATAAAGTAATTGCACTTCCAGTTCAAGTTAATGGAAAAGTAAGAGGTACAATAGAAATCAGCATTGATGACTCTCAAGAAGTGGCTAGAGAAAAAGCAAAGGCTGATGACAATATTAGTAGATTCTTAGAAGGAAAACAAATAGTAAAAGAAATATTTGTTCCAGGAAAAATATATAATATCGTTGTTAAATAAAGTTAATGAACCCCGTCTTCAGATGGGGTTTTTTATTCAAATAAATAATCATATGAGATATGCTCATAAATGATAAATTAATTAAAACATATATTTATAAAATTACATATAATTTACAATATAGTTACAATACAGAAGTAAACAACTAAATCAACTTATTCTATGTTAATATTAAACTAAAGCAAATGAAATATAGGGGGATGATTATAATGAAGAGATCAGCAATTATAATATTAATATTTTTAATAGCTATAGTAGCTATTGGATGTACTTCGCTAAACCTACTAGATGAACCCGCTGAATTATCAATAACCATTGGAGATAAGAAAATAGAATACGTTGTTGGAAAAAATATTTGGAATGGAGCAATATTTGATAGAGAAGATACCTTTCAAACAATATTAAAGCAAAGTTCAGGTATTGAAATTCCTATTATCGACATTGATGAATTTGCTACTATTAAATTTATAAATAATACACCTGATAAAATAACAGTATATGATATCTTAATAGATGAAAATGGAAACCAAATTTATACTGATAATTCTACTGCAATTATTCCAGTGAAACTAAACAATAATCAATGTACTTTTAAAATCAGTAAGCATATTGCTTCATATCTTAGTTCTTATTATGAGCACAATCAAATTAATTATAGAGGTTTTAGAGTTGTTGCTAATTGGGGTGAAAATGAATGTGAATATGGTTTTATCATTAGAACTAAAGAACAATCTGATATGCAGGAAATCAATAATGAAGAAAGACAAAAAATAGACCTATATACTGAAGTAATGAAGGCTGCTTTTTTGGAGGAAAATGGTGGTGACTTATTTATTTCAGTTAAATCAGAGACTTTAGAAGGATTAAGTAATAATGCAAAAAAATTAGCATTAGAAGAACTCAAAGAATTATCTCCAAATGTATATAATTTTGATGATATTAAAAATGATAATACTAAATTTGAACTTGATACTGATGGAGGTTTAATAAGAGCTATAGATGGAACTTTGTTATGGATAGAATTAGAGGAATATAATGAAAATAAAGCTAAAATTACTGGAGTTTCTTGGTTTGGTAATCTTGGGGCAGTTTTTCCAACTTACGAAGCTATTTATAAAAACGGAGCTTGGGAATTAAAGCTTGTTAGTATGGCAGTATCTTAGAGGATTGGTATTAATTGTAAAAGTAAAAAAATCGGGGACAAGCCCCGATTAATGTGGGAATTTAGCATCTTCTGCCAAATCCACCAAGTATGTCTCCGTTACAGAAAATAATCACCAATAGTAAAAAGAAAAATAGTAGTGAGCTATCGTTACAGCATTCTTCTCTTCTGCCCAATAAATCGCCCATGAAAACACCTCCAATTTAGTTTTTATATAAGTGAAGTAACTACTCACTATACAATATGTGTAATGGTCAAAAAGTGTTAATTTTTTTAGAAGTAATAAATTAATATTTTTTATAGCATGAAATTCCAATTTTTAATTTCAATACATATTAAATTTGGTGCATTGACAGAAACGACTTTCTATATTCTTTTATCTCTATATAAACCAAACCATGGATATGGGATAATGCAGTTTGTAGAGGAAGAAACTAAGGGAAGAGTTACAATGGGACCAGGCACTTTATATGGTGCTATCAATAATTTACTTAAGAAAGAATTAATAGAACCAATTAATGAATCTGAGAATGATAGAAGAAAGAAATATATAATTACACAAGAAGGTAAAAAAATAGTTGAAAATGAGGAATTAATATTTGATTTTTCTAAAGAGGAATATTTAGAACGTGGTGCTCATAGTATTTCTGGGCTAGTTACGGCTAAATATAGAATGTCAAATCAAACTAATGATAATCAGACTGTACAGATGGCATTTCCCATTATATCTTCTCTTAGAGAATTTAATCCAGAAGATATAGCTATTAAGGTAGATAATAAAACTATACCCTTTGATATTTATATTGGAGATGAAATTAGAAATATTAGAAAAGATAATCAAGAGGATGACAAATTAAATTTCAAACAAATAGTTAAATCCATTAATAAAGAAGTCTATTCACCTCTACACTATGATTTAAATGAAGTTGGAATATTATATACATATGATGTAAGTACAACTTCTGAAGATAATGTGAATTTTGTTATTGAATATATTGGTAACCATGAAAAGACTAAAATTATTAGTAAAGGGTTTAATGGATATAGAGAAGATAATAATGAAGTAAGAATTACTGCTTGGATTCGTGATAAGGAGACTTTGGAAGTATTTGTAATAGGTGAAGATATAGATTTTAATATTAGTGGATTTTCAGATGGTGAGCTTCTTAAGAAAACTAATAACTATTCCTACGAGGTAAAAAAAGAAAATATTACAATAGAAGATTATCTGAAGAAGTCCATTATGGATTATAAAGAATCAGCTAGATATAATGAATATTTGGCAGATAACCAGTTATTCAACTTATTCTCTAAGGAATTAGATGAGACATTTGGGCATAATGTAAGATGCCTCTGGATTGAAAATTTTTATTCTTTAGATTATGAGGATAGGATATTTGTATTTGTATATGAAACTAGTTTTCCAAGCCAAAATAGAAGGGATGTAAGTGTTAGCTATATAGCCAGAGGTACAATGGATAGGACATCAACTTATGATCCTTTATATACCTTTGAATATTTATTAAATCCAGCTGAAAAATGGGCTGATTTTAATAATCTTAATATAGAGATAAAACCACCAAAGGCTCACCCATTTATAATTGCCACAGGTATTCCATTATTAATAGCTCTTGTTAAAAAGATATTTAGGGGATTGAACTATAAAAAGAGAGACTAATATCTAATGTAGCTTAACCTCACTTCCCAAATAGTGTTATATTACTAAAAATGTGATATAATTATCAAGGATATAAAAAAAGACAGATGAAATGGGACATACAACGTCTTAAACAAGGAGGTTAAGTTTTATGAAAAAACAAATAAAAATAGCAAAAATCCCAGCATTATTATCAATACTATTAGTAGCTTTCATTTCCTGGTATATATTTTTACCGCCATTTAACTTACATTCCATAAGATTTTGGATTTATCTTATACCTAATTTATTATTTACTACTGTCATTTTAATTTTAATAGATAAAAAATACTATAAATTTTATATTATACCATTAACGCTTCTAGTTTTATTTATAGTATTAAATATATCTTCTGCAACAATATTTCATTCAAAGAGATATGCAAATATAATTAAAAGAGAAAATAGTTCTTTTGAAGAAGATATTAAAGAAGCTTCATTTGAACAAGTTCCTACAGTTGATAGAGATACAGCACAAAGACTAGGTAGTAGAAAAATGGGGGAAATGTTAGATTTAGTTTCTCAGTACAATGTATCCAATGTATATACTCAAATAAATTTTAATGATAAACCAGTGAGAGTTACACCTCTTGAATACAATGGGTTCTTAAAATGGATGGGCAACAAAAATGAAGGGATACCAAACTACATAATAGTAGATATGATAGATGGTAAAGTCCAGTTAAAGAAACTAGAGAACAATATAAAATATTCTAAATCAGATAAGTTCTCAAGAGATATCTATAGACATTTAAGGAAAAATTATCTCAATGATATGTTTTATGAAATCAATTTTGAAATAGATGAAGAAGGAACCCCTTATTGGGTGACACCAGTATATCACAATACAATTGGTTGGTTTGGAGGATTAGATGTAAAAGAAGTAATACTAACCAATGCAACAAATGGAGAAACTACAAAATACAATATAACAGATGCACCTAAATGGGTAGATAGGATCTATAATGCAGATGAAATAATTAAACAGCTTAATTGGAATGGTGGACTTCAATTAGGATTTTTTAACTCATTGTTTGCTCAAAAAGGGGTATTACAAACAACTGAAGGCTATAATTACCTAGCTATAGATGACGATGTTTACTTATATACAGGTATGACTTCTGTAGGAGCTGATGAATCTAATGTTGGTTTTGTACTTGTAAATCTAAGGACAAAAGATACTAAATTCTATAAAATTTCATCAGCAGAAGAATTTTCAGCTATGGAAAGCGCAGAAGGAGCAGTGCAAGAAAAAGGATACCGCTCAACATTCCCAATATTATTAAATATAGATAATAAACCAACCTATTTTATGTCTTTAAAAGATGAAGCAGGATTAGTTAAAATGTATGCATTAGTCGATGCTCAAAATTATCAAAAGGTATCAATTGGTACAACAGTCAATAATGTTGTTAGTACACATATGGGCAGAGATATAACAAATATACAATCAGAAGAAGATGAGGAGCCAACAGAACTATTAAATATAAAAGGAAAAATACTAAGCATTGAATCAGTTGTTATTGAGGGTAATACCCATTATTATTTTATATTGGATAATAGCAATAAAATATTTATAGCTAATATTGAAATATCAGAAAAGTTGCCATTCATAAAAGTTGATGATGAAGTTAATATAGAATATTATGAAAAGAATAATCTAAATCAAGTAACTAAACTGGAAAAACTACTTCGGTAGTTTTTTTGTATCTTGAAGAATATTATTACAAACAATATGAGAAATTAATAAGTAATGCTATAGAATTCAAATATTATTAATATTCCAAAGCAGAAAATTGTGATAGAATAAACTAGCTAAAGAATTGAAAAATATAAAAGGACGGTAATAATATAATGACAGTTAATTTTAAAATACTTGGAATAAGCAAGGAATTAGAAAAGGTATTGGAAAGGGACGGGATTACTGAACCAACTCCAATTCAAGAACAGGCTATTCCTCAGCTATTAAATGGAAAAGATATAATAGCACAAGCACATACTGGAACTGGTAAAACATTTGCTTTTATGCTACCAATTATGGAAGCAATTGATACTACAAACCCATATATACAGGCTTTAATTATAACCCCTACTAGAGAATTAGCAATTCAAATAACAAATGAGGCTAAAAAATTAGCACAACCTAAGAATATAAGTGTATTAGCAGTCTATGGTGGTCAAGATGTTGAAAGACAGTTAAGAAAATTAAATAATGGTATTAATATTGTAATTGGAACACCAGGAAGATTATTAGATCATATGAGAAGAAAAAGTATTGATTTAGGCCAAGTAAAGATGATTGTTTTAGATGAAGCAGATGAAATGCTGAATATGGGATTTTTAAAGGATGTAGAGGAAATAATATATAAAACTCCCAAAAACTGCCAAACAATGTTGTTTTCGGCTACAATGCCAAACCAGCTTCGCAGTTTAGCTACTAGGTATATGAAGGAACCTATTCAAATACAGATACAAAGCGAAAAAGTAACATTAGATGAAATAAAGCAAATAGTAGTAGAAACTACAGATAGAGGAAAACAAGATGCGCTTTGTACTGTTATAGATGAAGAGAGACCATTTATGGCAATAATCTTTTGTCGAACAAAGAGACGTGTAAAGGCACTTAACAATGATTTGACAAGTCGTGGATATAATTCAGATGAAATACATGGAGATCTCAGTCAAGCTAAACGTGAAAAGGTGATTAATTCCTTTAGAAATATGAAGCTACAATTTCTTGTTGCTACAGATGTTGCTGCTCGTGGCTTAGATATAGAGGGTATAACCCATATTTTTAATTATGATATACCAGAAGATGCAGAATCCTATATTCACCGTATAGGACGTACAGGTAGAGCTGGAGAAACTGGAAAAGCTTTTACATTTGTTACACCTAGGGATCAACAAGAACTAATTGCAATAGAAAAGAAAATAAGAATGAATCTTAAGACAAGAAAAATCGTCAAAGATAATGTAAAGCATAAGACAGACAAGAATAATTCTAATGAACAAAGAAATAAAAAACAGGATTTTAAGTGGAATAAAGATTCGGGTAAAAAGAAGACTATTAGAAGTATTGATAAAAGAAAACCTAAGAAGAAGTAGAGTAAATAATCTATAGTTTAAAAAATAGTTAGTACCAATAAGTTCCCATATACCTTTTAATCATAGTATGCTATAATTATTAACTATGAGAATTGTCGAATTATAATGAATTTTGACGACGTGTATAAATGGAGGAATGAAATGATAAAAATAATGGCTGACTCTACTTGTGATTTATCTCAAGAAATCATTGAGAAATATAATATAGGAGTTGCACCTCTTAATATTATGATAAATGGGACAACCTATAGAGACAAAATAGATATTACACCAGATGAATTTTTTAAACTCTTGCCTACATTAGAAGAAATACCTACTACTTCAATGCCAAGTCCTGAGGAATATTTAAAAATAATATATAAGGCTATTGAAGATGGATATAATGAAATCTTATGTATCTGTATGTCTAGTGGTACTAGTGGAGCATATCAATCTGCAGTTCTAGCTAAGAATTATTTCTTTGAAAGTAATCCAGACTCAGATGCTAAAATCTATGTAGTAGATTCTTTATCTATGAGTCATGGCAGCGGGTGGTTGATTTTAAAATCTGCTAAACTATTAGAAGCAGGCTATAGCTTTGATGAATTAATCGAATTTAATGAGACTTATAAAGCTAGGGTAAAGCATTTTCTTTGTGTTGATGATCTTAACAACTTAATTAAAAGTGGTAGATTAACAAATGCCAGTGCATTTATTGGTAAGCTTTTAAGGGTAAAACCTATTATGTCCATGAGGAAAGGCAAAGGAGCAATAGTTGCCAAAGAAAGAGGA
>CAYMGW010000026.1:10000-12055 GCA_964390085.1 uncultured Tissierella sp. | reverse complement strand
AAAAGTTCTGTACTTTCCAGTAATTCTCCTTTCTGCAGCAGTTCCACCGTGACCAACAGCCCCGTTATGGATTCCAAACATCCCACTTATTAAAGCTGCTCTTGAAGGAAGACAAGGAGCATCTGAACAATAGTAATTATTAAATCTTATACCTTCTTTTGCAATTTCATCAAAATTAGGTGTTGTATTTCTATGATAGCCATAACAACCCATATGATCTGGCCTTAAGGTATCGATATCCACAAATAAAATTCGCATTATTTTATTCCTCCCAAAATATTATGATTTTATGTTATCATTTACAAGTCTACGTTCCCTTAATATAATTATCTTATACTAGCACAATTTTAATATTAAAGGAGTTTTTTTAATGAGTGATTTTTTGTATCATGAGTTTATAACTATGCCTAAGCGGGATTTCCCCATAAAATTATTAAAGCGTGAAACAGAGCATTTTAGCACCGGAAGTAGATTTCATTGGCATGAACAAATGGAATTTTTTTATGTGGAAAGGGGAGGAGTATTATTATTGTGCAATGGACAAAAGCAATGGTTGTATGCCAATGATATTGCAGTGGTAAATTGCTTCCAACCTCACAGGAGCCTTAAATTCTTAGACAATACCTTCCATTACTGTATTCAGGTGGATTTAAAAGTTTTATCCAGTGGTACCTGGGATATTTGCAGAGAAAAATACATTGAGCCTTTAATAAATTCCAATATATCTTTTTCTCCATATATTCATAAGGATATGGAGCTTGTCGCAATATTTAAATCAATTCTTAATGAATATAAAGTAAAATCCTATGGATATGAATTGTTTATAAAATCAAAGTTTACGGAATTATTTGCAGTGCTTTTTAGAAATTATTGTATAAATAAGACTAATAATGTTATCAGCCCCCAACAAAGTATAGAGTTTAATCATGTGGCTAAAATTGTAGCCTATATTACTAAAAATTTTAATAAATCCATTAAGTTACAAGAGATAGCAGATATAAACTTATTATCTATTCCTTATATGTGTAAAATTTTTAAGAAATTTACTGGAAGTACTATAATTGAGTATGTCAATCAAGTGCGATGTGAAAGAGCTATTACTCTTATTGCTGGGGATTACTCCATAACTGATGCTGCACTTTCAGTAGGATTTAATGATTCAAATTATTTTAGCCGTACCTTTAGAAAAATCTATGGTTATTCTCCATCTCAGATTATTAAGAATAATATTCATTAGTGAAATTTACTTATTAAAAATATAATTCTGTGGATATTTGGCGTGATTAAATAGAAACATCATGTTGAAGTAATCTATATTATGTAGTCAATACTCATATTTACCATAGCTTAACCTTTACTCATAGCGGATAATAAGTTAAGTTTAGTTTGTACATGAGCAAATTGATATTGGGAGGTATGTGTGTGGAGACGGTATCTATTAAAACGATTTCAAAAACTAAAAAAAGAGATAAGCTTAAAGTATTAACTAAAAGAATTGGTGAAAGTAAACAACTTTATATGCTGCTATTTTTACCTTTAGTATGGTTAATAGTGTTTAAGTACGTACCAATGATAGGTGCGCAAATTGCTTTCATGGATTATAGTCCAAGAGGCGGAATATTTAATAGTGAATGGGTAGGATTAGAAAACTTTATTAGATTTTTTAAATCACCTAATTTTACTAGAGTTATAACTAACACCATTATTATTAGTATATATGAACTGGTGGCTGCATTTCCAGCTCCAATAATATTGGCATTGGCAATAAATAGTTGTACAAAAAAGAAACTGTCAAAAATTGTTCAAACAGTATCCTATTTACCTCACTTTATTTCAACTGTAGTTATTATAGGTATTTTAATGCAAATGTTAAACCCTATAACTGGACTATCAGGAAATATAGCTGAATTACTTGGAAAAGAGCCAGTAGATCTTATGTCAGACCCGGCTTTATTTAAATCATTATTTGTATGGTCAGGAGTTTGGCAGAATGTTGGATGGGGAACCATTATTTATCTAGCAACTATAGCTGGAGTTGATCCTTCTTTACATGAA
>CAYMGW010000026.1:0-9990 GCA_964390085.1 uncultured Tissierella sp. | reverse complement strand
AGGTTTAAGAGAATTATACATATAGATATTCCTGCATTAATTCCTACAGCTGTAACCTTACTAATAATGAATACAGGAAAAATCATGAGCGTTGGTTTTGAAAAAGCATACTTAATGCAAAATACATTAAATCTTCAGTCATCAGAAATAATTTCTACTTTCGTTTATAAAACCGGATTGACCGGGGGCGGAGATTTTTCATACTCAGCAGCAATTGGATTATTTAATTCATTAATAAATTTAATACTTATAATTTCTGTAAATAAAATAGCTAAGAAGTTTAATGAAACAAGCTTGTGGTAAAGGAGGTAATGTGTATGCTAAATGGAGTAAGAATTAGAAATAAAGGTGTAAAGGATGTCAGTTCAAAAATAAAAGACAGCAAATCAGATAAAAGATTTGGATATGTTGTTAATACAATATTAGTGATAGTACTCCTACTTTCAGCTTATCCAATTATATATGTAATAAGTTCATCTTTAAGTTCTCCAGATGCCGTTACTTCAGGTAAAGTATGGCTATGGCCAGTGGACTTTTCATTAGAAGGTTATAAAGCTGTTTTTGAAAACAATAAGGTGGTTATAGGATATGCTAATACAATTTTTTATACTTTGGTTGGAACTACCTTTAATGTACTAATGACCATTGCAGCAGCTTATCCTTTATCAAGAAAAGATATGCCTGGACGAAACTTTTTCATGTTTATGTTTGCATTTACAATGATATTTTCAGGTGGACTAATTCCAAACTATTTATTAAACCAAAGCTTAGGCTTAATAAATACTAGATGGGTTATGATTATACCAGGTGCAATAGGGGTATGGAACTTAATAATAACTAGAACATACTTTGAATCTACAATTCCAGCAGAGGTTCATGAGGCTGCTAAGATTGATGGATGCAATGATTTAGAATTTTTATTTAAAATAGTATTACCATTATCAAAGCCAATTATTGCTGTATTAGTGTTATTTTATGCAGTAGGACATTGGAATGCCTTCTTTGATGCATTTATATATCTAAAAGATGCTGACAAGATGCCTTTACAGGTAGTACTTAGAGATATTCTAATAATGAATCAAGTTGATCCATCTGCCATAGTAGACAGCAGTACAGCAGCAGCTAAGACTGGATTAACAGATTTATTAAAATATTCCTTGATAATTGTTGCAAGTTTACCTATATGGTGTGTATATCCATTTATTCAAAAATATTTTGTAAAAGGTATAATGGTTGGGGCAATCAAAGGATAGGCTTTTAAACATTAATAACTAGCATAAGGAGAAGATTTTATGAAAAGAAAATTAGTAACATTATTAGCAGGGTTAATGATATCCACTGCAGTATTAACAGGCTGCGGAGGAGCAAAAAAAAGTGATAAACTAGCATCTAATGCAGGAAATGTAAACGATGCAGGGGTGTTTCCAATAGTAAAAGAGAAAATAACATTAACAGTAGGAATTAAGCAAAGCCCTAATGTAAAGGATTATAACACTAATGAATTTACAAAATGGCTTGAAGAAAAGACAAATATAGATATTAAGTTTGAAATGCTTCCTAACAAAGATACTGGCACAAAGGTTAACTTAATTATGGCTAGTGGAACAGATATGCCAGATGTCATTATTGGATCAGGTGTAGAATTAAGTACTGTATACGGATATGCTCTTGATAAATTAGTTCTTCCTCTAAATGAATATATAGATAAATATGGAACTGAATATAAGAACATGTTGAAAAAATCTATGAATGATAAATTAGGGGAATCATTAAAAGCACCAGATGGAAAGGTATATACTTTACCTAAGTACTCAGAGAGTATAATTAATAAGTATTCCGCTGGTAAGGTATGGATATACAAGCCATGGCTTGATAAATTGGGACTAAAGGTTCCTACTACCACAGAAGAGTTTTACAATGTTTTAAAAGCCTTTAAGACCCAAGACCCTAATGGTAATGGAGTGGCTGATGAAATTCCATTTGCAGGAGCAGCAGCTGGAGGCTGGTATGCCAATGCAGTAACTCCTATGATGAATGGATTTATACCAGATGACGGTAAAAATCAGCATGTATATCTAAAAGATGATAAAGTAATTGCTAATTATTTACAACCTGAATTTAAAGAAGGTTTAAAGTATTTAAATAAGCTAACCACAGAAAAACTTCTTGACCCAGTTAGTTTTACTCAAGACTTTCAACAGTTAAAGCAAATTGCCAATAAAGAAAAAGTTATTTTAGGTGCTTATGTTAGTGGTACTCCAGCTGTTAATGTTACTAATCCAAGAGTATATGATTATGTTCCAGTTCCAGTACTAAAAGGAACTACAGGAAAAGGTGGAGCTGTAGCAGAAAGTGGTCTGCCAGCAGGGGGAGCAGGTTTCTTTATAACAAGCTCTTGTAAAAATCCAGAGGCGGCTTATAGATTGGGAGATTTATTATTAAGTGAAGAAGCTTCATTATTTGCTAGATTTGGAGTACCAAATTCAGATTGGAAGAAAGCTGATGCAGGTGAAATAGGTACTGATGGAAAACCAGCAGTGGTAAAAGTAATTAATCCTATATGGGGAACAGTACAAAATTCCCATTGGTCTGGAGAACATTCCACTTTCTCACCTTATACACATCAACAAGGACAAGCTATAGAAAAAGATAAAGAGAATATGGAGGCATATCAATTTAAGACCGTAACTGAAAACATTAAGCCATATGTAGCTGCAACACAAGTACCTCCATTAACTTATACTAAAGAGGAGACAAAAGATTTTGCTTCTATAGCTAGCACATTAAATGAACATGTAAATACAAATATAGCTAGATTTGCCACTGGAGGCAGGGATATAGATAAAGAATGGGATAAGTTTCAGAAAGAATTAAAAGATTTAGGTGTTGATAATTATCTGAAAATAATGCAAGGAGCTTATGATAGACAATATAAAAAATAACAAGGAGGGAATTTAATGAGTTTTAGTAAAGACTTTACGTGGGGAGTGGCTACTGCAGCATATCAGATAGAAGGTGCTGCAAGTGAAGATGGAAGAGGGCTTTCTGTATGGGATGTTTTTTCCAAAACTCCTGGTAAAGTAGTGGACATGGATAATGGTGACATTGCATGTAATCATTACAATAGGTACAAAGAAGATATTGCAATAATGAAAAGCATGGGAGTAAAAGCATATAGGTTTTCCATTAGCTGGCCAAGAGTAATGCCTAATGGGATAAATGAGATAAATACAAAAGGATTAGATTTTTATGACAAACTAGTAGATGAATTAATAGCAAATGGTATTGAACCTTATGTAACTTTATTTCATTGGGACTTTCCTCATGAGCTTTACAAAAAAGGTGGATGGCTGAACAAAGAATGTACAGATTGGTTTTCTGAATATACAAAGGTAGTGGTTGATAGGCTGTCAGACAGGGTAAAGTATTGGTTTACTCAAAATGAACCTCAATGCTATATAGGACTAGGACATGCAGATGGTATGCATGCACCAGGATTAAAACTTCCTTGGAAGGAAGCACTAATTGCAGGCCATAATTCCATGTTAGCTCATGGTAAATCTGTAATGACCATTAGAGCTTATGCTAAGCAAAAACCTTTCGTGGCCTATGCTCCATGCGGGTCTGTAGCGGTTCCTAAGAGTAATTCTCCTGAGGATATTGAAGCTGCAAGACTGGATATGTTTTATCCATCACAAAAATCTTTACATACTATATCCATGTTAGTAGATCCCGTGGTTTTAGGAGAATATCCAGAAGGGGCTTATGAAGTTTTTGGCAAAGACCTTCCAGAGATGACTCCAGAAGATAGGAGTATCATGTGCCAGCCATTGGATTTCTTAGGTATGAATAATTACTCCGGTCATGTGGTTTATATGGGTAGTGACGGAAAACCTGTTAATGAACCTAAGAAGCCAGGAAGACCTCAAACCTCCATGGGTTGGGATATAATACCTGAAGCAATTTATTGGGGAGCAAAAATGATGTGTGAAAGATATAAGCTTCCGTTAGTTATTGCCGAAAATGGTATGGCTAATAATGATTGGGTTGCAAAGGATGGAAAAGTCTATGACTATCAAAGGATCGATTATGTAAGTAATTATTTATCAAATCTAAAAAAGCTTGCTTCAGAGGGAGTAGACATTAGAGGATATTTTCATTGGTCCTTTATGGATAATTTTGAGTGGTCCTTAGGCTATAGTAAAAGATTTGGATTAGTACATGTGGATTATGAAACTGGTAAAAGGACTGTGAAAAAATCTGGAGAATGGTATAAAAAAGTTATAGAAAGTAATGGAGAAGACTTAAGTCTTTAAATATACAATTATATTTAGACAGTTATTATAATAATATTAGGAGGAAAGCATTTCCTCCTAATATTCATTACCTTTTGTCAACTAATTTCAGGGTGGAAAATAATAATATTTATAAAAAAATTTTAAAAGAGGGATTAATATAACACTTGTAAAATGCTGATAAGGCTGATATTATTAAATAATTGAATTTTAATAATGGGACTTAGGGATTTTGTTAAAGGAAGACTAATGCTTATGGGGAGCTGATGGTATTTGAACCTTAAAAACAGAAAAAATAAAATTTCTATATTTATAAGATATTATCTAATGTTTTTAGCAGTTATGTGTAGTATCTTTATAGTTAACTACGTAATCGTATACGACACAATGGTTAATACTGTTGTAAAGGATTCCAATAAGGATATTGAAAATGGTGCTCAAATTATAGATGAACAGCTAAAGATAGTACAAGAATCTTTTAATATGTTATATGGTAATATAAATACTGTTCATCTTTCTAAGTTAAAGAATATAAACACAAATAATTATGTTGAATTACAAGAATATCAGAAATTGTTAAAAACTGCAGTACCGGATATGAGTATGATTGCTAATTATTATATGATATTTAATGATTCAGGTGTAATTTTTGATGGTGAAAGAATATATGAAAATTTTGATGAGCTTTATGGAAATTTTCTTAATTACAATAATTTTAATAAAGAAGAAATTATGAAGAAATTATTAAGTAATAAAGAGATTTTTTTAGCTGAGAATACTGTTACCATGGATGGAAGAAAGAAGGATGTATTAACTTTTATAAATTCATCAATGCTTTCTAATAATCTTAATGTGAAAACTATTATATTAATTGATATTAATGAAATTAAGAATGTATTAAAATTAAACAATAAGTATGAAGCTTCAAAGTTAGCTTTACTTTTTAATGATAAAGTAATATATGGAGATCCTAAAGTGGCTTCTTTGTCCACTACAAAAAATACAGTGGAGAAGATAAATTTTTTAAAACCAAAAATTCTTATAGATTATACCTCTAACTACTTTAACCTTCAGTATAAATTATTAGTACCCAATAGTTTTATAACATCTTTATTATATAGTTTTATTGAAAAATATATATTTATATTATTGTTATCAGCCATTGCTGGTATTAGTGCATTAAGCTTAATATATGTTAAGACAACTAAGCCATATTATAAAATAAAAAAAGAAATGGAAATGCAGGAACCTGTAATAAAAAATTACTATATTAATAGAGTATTGAATCCTACATTATCTGAAGCTGATATGGCAGAAGCTGCAAAGTATCTTGGAATACAAAAAGATAGCAGTGGCTTTGTATGTGTTATAGAAAAGGCTGATGAGGGAAAAGACTCGGAAAGTTTTATTTATGAAATAATAAATATTCTAAACAATAGTTTTTCATCAAATACTATTATTACTTATATTAACAAGATAGAAAATAGATTAATAATATTATTAAGTAGCATACCAGACTATAATGAAGGGGTAAAAGAGTTACTCAGTATTATTGAAACTTTGATTATAAAGCATGATATTAAAATGAACATAGGAATAGGTAATGAATATGAAGATATAAGAGGCTTTAGCGTGTCCTTTGGTGAAGCAAACAAGGTTATTGAGCAATGTAAAGTTAATAATTTAACAGGAATATATGCTTATAATGATCTTCCTAAAGCAGATCAGACTTTTATAGTAGATAGTGAAAATGAAAACAAACTTCAAATGCTGATTTTAACAGGACAAAAAAATAAGGCTGTAAATGCTTTTTTAGAAATATTTGAAAGATTCTACAATAAAGAAAATATTATTAATAAAAAATCTATCAATATTTTCATGTGTGGGATATCCAATATATTAATTAAGTGTGTAAATAGTGTAATAAACAAGAAAGAAAGTCAAGATAAAATAATAGAGGAAATCTCACTATTAACTGAAATTAATCATCCGGAAAAGTTAAGATTAAAAGTAAGCAGTATTATTGAAAATATATGTTCCTTTGTTGCAGATAAAAAGAAAAGTAATAATAAAAAGCTTATTGAGGATATAATTCATTATATCGATGAAAACTATCATGATTATAATCTTGGATTATCAGTATTAAGTGAAGCTTTTGATAGAAATGAAAGATATCTATCACAATTTTTTAAACAACAAAAAGGAATAAACTTTGCCCAATATCTTGAAATGGTGAGGATGAAAAAAGCTACAGAGTTATTAGAAGAAACAGACACTCTAATAAATGATATTGTAACAGCCGTAGGTTATTGCAATAGAAATACTTTTTATAAGGCTTTTATCAGGGTGCATGGAATTAATCCCAGTGAATATAGAGAAAACCTAAGAGGAAATTTGAAATAGCTTTATTAAAGGTAAGCTGAAGAATTTTAAAAACATATTTATTAACTTTTATAAGATGTTAAGAAGATGATTTCTGTATTAATCAGGGATCGTCTTTTTTTATTAGCTATAGTAGTACTAAGAAATTGTCAGTAGATATAGAGTTAAAAATTATGAATATTGTTACGAGTAAATGATTACATAATGTTGAAGATGTTTATATTATGCAGTTAATACCCATAATACACATAGCTTAAACTTTACTGTTTACAAGTGTTAGGTTAAATTTTAATTGTGAACTACTAAGATTTATTTTTAGGATACATGTATACAGAGTTAACACATTTTAAAACGTTTTCGGAAGCGAAAGATTACTAAAAATAGTATAAATATCAAATTTAAAACTTAATTTTAGCTAGGATATTAATAAGGACAATTTCTCTTTTATATGTTGACAACATAAAACATTCCTCAAAAAAATTTTTATTTATGTTTATTTTTACTACAATTTCAAAGTTAATTTTTAAAAAATAATAAATAATTAAGGGGAGAAAAATGTTATGAAAAAAGCAGTAGCAACAATATTAACGGGAATAATACTATCTACGGCTCTATTAACAGGATGCGGAGGAGCAAAAAACAAAGACAAGATAGCTTCCAATGCCTCTAATGTAAACGATGCAGGTGTGTTTCCCATTGCAAAAGAAAAGATAACATTAAAAGTGGCGATTAAACAAAGTCCTTATGTAAAAGACTATGATAATAATGCTTTTACAAAGTGGGTAGAAGAGAAGACAAATATCGATATTCAATTTGAAATGCTTCCTAATAAGGATACGGGTACAAAGGTTAACTTAATTATGGCAAGTGGATCAGATATGCCGGATGTTATTTTAGGTTCATCGGTGGAAATGAGCACGGTATATGGATATGCTCTTGATAAACTGGTACTTCCTTTGAATGATTACATAGATAAATATGGTGTTGAATATAAGAATATGATAAAAAATGCTAATAATAAAAAGTTGGCTAGCGCTATGACTACACCAGATGGAAAAATATATGCTTTACCTAAGTATGTAGAGAGTGAGATCAATAAATACTCCTCTGATAAAGTATGGATATATAAGCCATGGCTTGATAAATTGGGTCTAAAGGTTCCTACAACTACAGAGGAATTCTATAATGTTTTAAAAGCTTTTAAAGAAAAAGATCCTAATGGTAATGGAAAGGCTGATGAAATTCCATTTGCTGGAGCAGCCATAGGGGGTTGGTATAGCAGTCCAGTAACTCCAATAATGAATCCATTTATACCAGACGACGGTAAAGATCAACATTTATTTGTACAAAATGAAAAAATTATAGCTAATTATTTACAACCTGAATTTAAAGAAGGACTAAAGTATTTAAATAAGTTAACCATGGAAAAACTTTTAGATCCAGTTAGCTTTACTCAAGATTTTCAACAGTTAAAACAGATTGCAAATAAAGAAACTCCTATTCTTGGCTCTTTCGTTGGAGGTTCTCCAACCGTTAACTTAACTAACCCAAGGGTATACGATTATATACCTGTACCAGTACTGAAGGGGCCAACAGGAAAAGGCGGTGCTGTAGAGGAAAGCGGATTGCCAGCTACAGGAGGAGCTTTCTTTATAACAAGTTCCTGTAAGAACCCAGAAGCAGCATATAGGTTAGGTGATTTCTTATTAGGTGAAGAAGCTGCATTATTTGCTAGATTTGGGGTACCTAATGTAGATTGGAAAAAGGCGGATGCTGGTGATATTGGTATGGATGGAAAGCCTGCATTTATAAAAGTAATCAATCCTATATGGAATACAGTACAAAATTCTCACTGGGCTGGAGAGCATTCAACTTATAATCCAGCTATTACTCAACAGGGTCAAGCTGTAGAAAAAGATAAGAAGAATATGGAAGCATATCAATATAAAATTGTAACTGAAAACATTAAGCCATATGCAGTTGCATCACAAGTTCCTCCACTAATATATACTAAAGAGGAAGTTAAGGATTTTAATACCATGGCAGCTACTATAAAAGAACATGTAAATACAAATATTGCAAGGTTTGCTACTGGTGCAAGAGATGTAGATAAAGAGTGGGATAAGTTCCAAAAAGAATTAAAGGATTTAGGAATAGATAAATACTTAAAGTTGATACAAGATGCTTATGACAGACAATACAAAAAATAATAATCCACTGTAAGTGAAATAATAAATTTTAATTAATGAAGAAACCAATAAAATACAGTGCATTTTTATTGGTTTCTATTTTTTGTCAGGTAATTTAATAAAATATATAAATCATTTAATAATGGAGGTAAATCAATGTTGAAGCCAATAACGGAGAAACAAAGAAGCATCATTAACAATTATTTAAAAAGCATGACCTTAGAGGAAAAAGTAGGACAAGTACAATGTGTAAGCGGAGGAAATTTACCCAGTGAAAAAATAAAAGATTTAGTCTTAAATAAAAAAATAGGATCTTTATTTGCAGGGAATGTGGAAAAAAAAGAATTTAAAGCTATGCATGAGGCAAGTAAATATGCAGAAATACCTGTAATAAATTGTGGGGATTTAGTAAATGGTGCAGGTAGCAGAATGTTTGGCACTACAAGATTTCCACAACAAATGGCTTGTGCAGCTACTCATGATGAAGAATTAATGGAAAAGATGGGAGAAATAACAGCTACAGAAGCTCGTGCATATGGTGCCCACTGGACTTTTGCACCAGTAGTGGATTTGTGCTACAACAAGGATAATCCTATGATGCACGTTAGAACATCAGGGGACGATCCACAGCATGTATTAGAGGTAAGCAGAGCATATATGAGAGGCGTTCAAAAGGATGGATTAATGGCTGCCACTGCAAAACATTTCCCAGGAGATGGAACAGATAGCAGAGATACTCATATCACTACCTTGGTTAATGATTTTACTAGAGAAGAATGGGAGAAAACCTATGGTGTGATATGGAGAGGTATGATTGAAGCAGGTGTTATGTCCGTTATGAGTGGGCACATTGCACTTCCATTTATAGATCCTTGTTATGAGGATGAAGCAAAAAGATATAAAGGCATGAGACCAGCAAGTTTAAGTAAAAAAATCCTTATAGACTTTTTACGTGGAGAATTAGGATTTCAGGGAACAATAGTTACAGATGCAATTAATATGGTAGGGCTTGGGGCACATATACCTAGAAAGGATTATGGATGGAAACTCTTAGAGGCTGGGAATGATATGCTGCTTTGGACTATACCAGATCTAGATACTCCTGAAATTATAAAAGCTATTGA
>CAYMGW010000025.1:5144-12180 GCA_964390085.1 uncultured Tissierella sp. | reverse complement strand
TGTTTTTCCACACCCCATCACATCAATAAACTGCTTGGGACATTCCGGAGTACTCATTGGCCAGAAACGGCTTCCTATGCCACCGGCCATAATTACGATGTGTGTTTTATGCATTTGTGTAGTTATTAAATTCTTTATAGTTTATTCTTATACATATCACTATAATACTTCTCGTATTCACCGCTGGTGATATTGTCCATCCATTCCTGATTATCAAGATACCAACGTACAGTTTTCTCAATACCTTCTTCAAACTGCAAAGATGGCTCCCACCCCAATTCTGTTTTCAGTTTTGTAGAATCAATAGCATAACGAAGATCGTGGCCTGCCCTGTCTGTCACATAAGTGATAAGATGTTCGCTAGTACCTTCAGGATTACCCAGCAATCTATCTACAGTCTTAATAATCACTTTTATTATATCAATATTCTTCCATTCATTAAAACCGCCAATATTATACGTTTCTGCTATTTTGCCATTGTGAAAGATCACATCAATAGCCCTAGCATGATCAACTACATAGAGCCAATCGCGTACATTCTCTCCTTTTCCATAAACCGGAAGAGGCTTACCATGACGAATATTATTAATAAACAGAGGTATTAACTTTTCGGGAAATTGATACGGACCATAATTATTACTGCAATTAGTAACAATGGTAGGCATACCATACGTATCATGAAACGCACGTACAAAATGATCACTACCAGCTTTACTTGCAGAGTACGGACTATGAGGATCATATTTTGTAGTTTCTGTAAACAGCGTATTGTCAAATTGCAATGCACCATAAACCTCATCTGTTGAAATATGATAGAAACGTTTACCTTCATAATTTCCATCCCATGAAAGCTTTGCAGCCTGCAGTAGAGCCAACGTACCCATTACATTTGTACGTGCAAAGGTAAACGGATCTTTTATGCTGCGATCTACATGACTTTCCGCAGCCAGATGAATCACTCCAGTAATATTATACTCTTTAAAAAGCTCCATCATCTTATCAAAGTCGCAGATATCAGCCTTCACAAAGGTATAGTTCGGTTTATCTTCAATATCTTTCAGATTAGCCAGATTACCAGCATAAGTAAGCTTATCCAGATTGATAATATGATAATCAGGATACTTATTAACAAAAAGTCTTACCACATGGCTACCGATAAAGCCGGCACCACCTGTAATTAATATATTATTCATATTGATTTACATTATAGTCAAAAACGAACTCAGAATCTTTCAAACGGCTGTGATATTTGTCTTTCTCTGACAAAATAACCTCTTCTGCAGGAATTTGCCAATCAATGCCTAAATCAGGATCATCCCATGCCAGTGCTCCTTCACATTGAGGAGCATAGAAGTTATCACATTTATATTGAAACACTGCTTCTTCACTTAGTACAGCAAAGCCATGAGCAAAACCACGAGGAAGAAAAAACTGACGTTTATTTTCCGCACTCAATTCCACAGCTACATGCTTTCCAAAAGTTGCAGATCCTTTACGAATATCAACAGCCACATCAAGAACTTTGCCTTTTACAACACGCACCAATTTAGATTGCGCATAAGGAGGTTTCTGGAAATGAAGTCCTCTAAGCACCCCATAAGTAGATTTTGATTCATTATCCTGCACAAAAACAGTATTACACACCTGCTCTTCAAAATTCTTTTGAGAAAAAGATTCAAAAAAATAACCCCGGTCATCCTTAAATACGCGAGGTTCAATTATCACTACTCCTTCGAGCTCTGTTTTAATTACATTCATATCTTACTTAACTAAACCAAATAAATACTGTCCATACTGATTTTTTTTCATTGGCTGCGCCAGCTCAATCAGTTTCTCGTTACTTATCCAACCTTTCCTATAAGCTATCTCTTCCAGACAAGCCATCTTTAAGCCCTGCCTTTTTTCAATCACCTCTACAAAAGTAGAAGCTTCAGAAAGAGAATCGTGAGTACCGGTATCAAGCCATGCAAAGCCACGACCTAAAAGCTGTACCTTCAATTCTCCATCCTTCAGGAATTCTTGATTTACAGTAGTGATTTCCAGTTCCCCTCGCTCAGAGGGCCTTATGCTCTTAGCAATATCGACCACTTTATTCGGATAAAAATAAAGTCCAACAACTGCATAGTTTGATTTTGGTTCTTTAGGCTTTTCTTCAATACTAAGCACATTGCCTTTTGTATCAAATTCGGCCACTCCATATCGCTCAGGATCATTCACATAATAACCAAAAACCGTTGCTTTTTGCTTAGCTGCATTTTGCACAGCTTCACTAAGCATCTTCCCAAAACTCTGACCATAGAATATATTATCTCCCAGTACCAGACAAACCGAATCGTTACCGATAAACTTTTCACCGATAATAAAAGCCTGTGCTAATCCATCCGGAGAAGGTTGTTCAGCATACTCAAGAGTAATACCATAATCAGAGCCATCACCCAGTAATCTTTTAAATCCAGGTAAGTCCTGCGGAGTAGATATTACAAGAATTTCTTTTATACCAGCCAGCATTAATACCGAGATAGGATAATAAACCATAGGTTTATCATAGATAGGAAGTAACTGCTTACTTACCCCTTTTGTAATAGGGTACAATCTTGTACCTGAGCCTCCCGCTAAAACTATACCTTTCATATTTTAATATTGCGAATATATTTAGAACCAAAAATAACTAATAATAAAGTGTATGCTTTTCATCTAATTATATTATCAAATCAACAATAACCTATTGTTTTATAAACAACAAAGCCAATCCACTCATTAAAAACAGACTGCCAGGTATCCATTGTTTTCCAGTTTGGATAAAAGCTTCGGCTTGTAATATAAGTACCTTGATGCGTTTCAACAGAATAATAGTGCGGATAAAAGCCTTCACGTGCAAAACAAGCCAGACTCCGCTTCATGTGAATAGCAGAAGTTATCAACAACACCTCATTTCCTTTAAACTTAGATTTCAGCCATGGAACAGTATAAGTAGCATTTTCCCTTGTATTACGAGCCTTTCTTTCAAGAATGAAAACAGAATCTGGAATACACAATCCTCTCATATAATTATAAAATAAGCTCTTATTAATTGTACACCTATCCCCTGATAAAAGAATTTTTTCAACTTCTCCTTTATTGTATAATCTAATAGCTTCAATTAACCTACCAGAGCTTTCCATATAGTTCAAAGTCTTATTTACAGTATCCGAATCAGAGAAGCCACCCATAACTACTGCTACCTTATATTTTCTAAATTGATTAAAATGAGCATTATTGTAATTTTTGGTAGTAGATACAATTACTTTATCACAAAGAGGACCATTCGTGAAAACAAGAAAAACTGATAGCGCAGCAAATAGAAATACTTTTTTCCGTTTAAAATAAGCTATCAGTAATAAGATGATAACCCATGTTGCTGGATTAAGAAGAAGAGTGAATATTTTGGAGATTATGTAAAACACTTCTATCTTTTTATACTCATAATTATATCAAATTCTCTCAACTCTAACCTTCTTTGTATATAAAAAAAAGATTTATTGGCCAATGCAAGAATATGAAAAATCGAGGTTTATTAATTCATTTTTATCATAAATATTCCTTCCATCTATAACCACTGGAGCATTCATTGTCTTTCTCAACACAGCCCAGCTTGGCATACGAAATTCTTTCCATTCAGTAACAAGCAATAATGCATCCGCATCCAGTGCTGCATCATACATATCCTGAGCATACTCAACTTTATCACCGATACGACGCTTACATTCATTGATAGCTATTGGGTCATACACTTTTACATTAGCACCAGCTTTAACAATCTTATCTATTAGTACTAGTGAAGGAGCTTCACGCATATCATCCGTCTCAGGTTTAAAAGCCAATCCCCATAAAGCTATTTTCTTATCTTTTATATCGCCATTGAAGTTTTTCAATAACTTATCATACAATATGCTCTTTTGATTATCATTTACATCTTCTACAGCTTTCAATACACGCATATCATATCCCTTCTTCTCAGCTGTTTTGATTAGCGCTTTCACATCTTTTGGAAAACATGAACCACCATAGCCACAACCAGGGTAAAGAAATTTACTACCAATACGACTATCCGAGCCAATACCTTTACGCACCATATTTGCATCAGCTCCTACTAATTCACATAGATTTGCAATATCATTCATAAAACTTATTCGAGTTGCTAGCATTGAATTAGCTGCGTATTTTGTCATCTCAGCAGACGGAATATCCATAAATATAACCCTAAAGTTATTCAATAAAAATGGCTTATAAAGTTTACTCATAAGTTCTTCTGCACGTTTTGATTCAATCCCAACAACAACACGATCGGGACTCATAAAATCTGTAACGGCTTTCCCTTCTTTCAAAAATTCAGGATTAGAAGCTACATCAAACTCAATGTTTACACCCCTCTTATCTAATTCATCCTGAATAGCTTTTTTTACTTTCTGTGCCGTACCAACAGGTACTGTGCTTTTAGTTACAACAAGTACATATTTGTTCATATTTGCACCAATGGAACGAGCAACCTCTAATACATATTTCAGATCAGCGCTGCCATCTTCATCGGGAGGAGTTCCCACAGCACTAAACACAACTTCTACATCGTCGAGACAAGAAGTCAGATCAGTCGTAAATTTCAAACGTCCTGCATCTTTATTGCGGATTACCATTTCTTCCAGTCCTGGTTCATAAATAGGAACTATTCCTTTTTTAAGGTTTTCTATTTTCTCTTCCATGACGTCCACACAAGTAACATCAACACCCATTTCAGAGAAACAAGTTCCGGTTACTAGACCTACGTATCCGGTACCAACTATTGCTATTTTCATATTATCTATAAACTAATTTATTTTCGAATTTACATCTTTGAATCCAGATTCTTACCTTTTTCTACATGATCAAAGTTCACTAAGAACTTCTTCATTATGGCAACAATATCGCTCTTTGAAGTTGCTTCAGCAGCAAAAGCAGCTGTAAATGCATAAAATACTACATCAATTTCATTACGAAGTCTATCACTATTAGCATCAATATCCTTCTGAAACATACTTTCATTACGGAAAGTAACGTTTTTTTCAATAAAGCTATTTATAGCTATCATTATTTTAGATTTTTAATATCATAAATTAAGCAACCCTTGCAGCCATCTATTCTGGCTTCTCAGGTAAGTTTTTCAACATTTGATGAGGAAGATTACTATTTGAATTTATTATAACCCATGCTGTAAGAAAAATCAATTTAAGATCCAACATAAACAAAGTATGTTCAGCATACAAAACTTCAAGTTCACCTTTATACAAAGTAATAAATTCCTTATAAAATGATTTTGGATCTTCAGCAACAGATGTATAAGCCTCTTCATCACGAAACATCACAGAACCTAATTCCGGTAATTCCCGGTTTCATTTTACCAATAACCGTTTTTACTTCATCAGAATAATAATTAAAGTTATTAGCACTTAAAGGACGTGGACCAACAATGCTCATTGATCCAAAAAGAACATTTAAGATCTGAGGTAATTCGTTTCTTTTTGTGTTTCGTAAAAAACGACCAAAAGGAAAGACACGAGGATCATTCCGTACAGTAATATCACCCGTTCCTATATTTAGCGAGTTCTTCATCGTAGTAGCAAACTTAAAAATTGAGAATGTTTTGCATTTGAAACCAATACGCTGTTGCAGATAAAACACACCATGTTCGCCAGTACATAACAAAAAAATTATACTAGGAATAAATATCGGAAGCAAACAAATTAAAGCAAACGTTGCTATTATTAACTCTAAAATACGTTTTGATAATTTATACATAAAGCTATACTTTAGATAAAAAATTAGAATAAATCACTTATTTGAAGAAAAACTTTTTATAGTCTTTATTAATCCCTCTCTTGCTGTAATAGGCATTTTATCAACACCTAAAACACTTTTAATTTTAAAATTAGAAACGACATAATTCTCGGTCAGTTTTCTTAATCGTTCTGAATTTAATGGAAGATGTAAATATGTCCCAAACTGTGCACAGCCATCCATAAAACCTTTATTTAATTTCCATATATGGCACAACCGTCCAAGCTCCTCACAGATTATTTCGATTAGTTCATTTGTTGATAAGGCATTATCATCCCCTATGTTATAGATTCCTGAAGGTACGTCTTTAGTAATTAGTTCTTCTATTACAAAGTTTAGATTTTCAATAGAAGTAAATGACCTTCTATTTTCGTAAGCACCCAATGGCCAAGGTATACCTTTTTTTACGACACTATAGAGCAAATTTAAATTTCCTTTGTTCCCAGGACCGTGGATCATACATGGGCGTAGAATATATACAAATTTATCATCAGATAGCTTATCTAATATATAATTCTCTGCAGCGATTTTACTTTCACCATAAGGTCCTTTAGGAGCAGGCACAATATCCTCAGTCAGCATATCACCTTGTACAAAATCTGCAACCGCCTTCACTGAACTAAAAAATATAAATTTCTTTGCAGTTGAAGAAAGAAAATAATCATATATCTTCTTTGTAAGTCCTGTATTTATATCAAAGTATGTCTGAGATAAAGATTTGTTTTTTATATCATGAGCTTTACCAGCTAAGTGAATAATCACATCGATATCTGGAAGCTGGTTCCTTTCTAGACTATTCCAAGAAAATATTTCTTTAACCCCATCTAAAATAGTTTTACTTCTGCTTAATCCATAAATAATATGATGACCTTTTAGAGTATTAATAAGATTTGAACCTACAAACCCCTGAATACCAGTAATTAATATATTCATTCTTTAGTTAGTATGAGTTCCCAGATTTTTATAAAATATTTAAAAGATAATATAAAGAGGTTAGTATTAATACCATTTTCCATACAACCTCTCACAATTTCGTTATTCAAGACAATATTGCTTTTTAACGAAGCAGTACTAGCTCCGCCAGTACGCATTTTCATCACATCTAGATGCAAATATTTATAATTTAATTTATGCGTGTACAAAAAACGAATTAATAATTCATAGTCCGCTGCAATCTTATAATCTATTT
>CAYMGW010000025.1:3783-5134 GCA_964390085.1 uncultured Tissierella sp. | reverse complement strand
TCATCAAAATATTTTTTATAAGTAAAAAAAGATGGATGAGGAGGCATAAATCCGAATCTAAATCTTTTGGGAGAAAAGTTTTTTGAAGAGTAATAACGCACTGTTTTCTCTAAGTTATCAGGATTGACAAATCTAACATCACCAAAAGTAGCCTGAACTTCACTACTTTCAAAGGCTTTTACTATTTCCGATATTACATCTTTCCTATGATAAAAATCGTCAGAATTAATTATCCCCACAATATCCCCTGTAGCAATACGAATCCCTTTGTTCATGGCATCATAAATCCCTTTATCTGGTTCTGAAATAACTTTAGCAATTCTATCTCTATATTCATTTAAGATTTCTAGGGTATTATCTTTGCTACAGCCATCAACTATAATGTATTCTATATCTTTATAACTTTGTATAAGAACACTCTCTATAGTAGAACGAACAGTTTTGCCACTGTTAAATGTTACTGTTATAATAGAAACCTTCATTTGTAAATTTTTATATTATTTTTTTCACTAATTTCTTTATATAAAGAAATTAATTGTTCATACGTTTTATCCCATGAAAATCTCTTTGAATTTTCAAGGCCATTATTAATTATCATTTCTCTATTATTCTCATCAAACAATAAATTAATACAATTAAGAATAGATTCTACATTCAAATTATTAAATAACAAAGGAGTTTCTCCAATAATTTCAGGTATAGAAGAAGCATTGTAAGCTATTACTGGACATCCAGATTTTTGAGCTTCAATAACAGGGATTCCAAAGCCTTCATAAACAGAAGGATACAACAAACAAAAAGCATGATTATACAATAGATTTAATTTTTCATTTGTAACTCGATTAAGAAAAAAATAACGTTTGCATCCTAATTTTGAATCAAGGAAAAAAAGTTCTTTTTTTGACAACTCATTGCCAATAATTAAAAAGTTTAATGATGATTTTGAAATAGCATCTACAGACAATTCAAAATTTTTATACTTCTCTCTAGAACCTATGAATAATACATAAGTGCGAGGTTCATAAGGCAATATCTCGTTAGTAGAATTAACTTTTATTTGAAAATAATCATTTGAAACTCCATTATAAATGACTCTAATTTTTCCCTCATCGATATCAGGAAGGAATTTCATCAGATCATTTTTTGTATTATTAGAAATACATATAATATAATCAGATTTACGTATAGCTTTATATTTCTGTTTACAGTGAATATATTTCCGCAAATATTTACAGTAATAATCGTAAGTAAAATCGTGTACAGTAGTAATATTAACAGCATTAGAAGAAGAACATGTACGATAATAGGATGAATGAAATATAAATTTCTGTTTATTTGAAATAATAGGATT
>CAYMGW010000025.1:0-3773 GCA_964390085.1 uncultured Tissierella sp. | reverse complement strand
TTAAAAAAAAAATTCCATAAAGGTATAATATTTGTTTTCTCAATAACTATTTTTTTTCTAAAAATATTTTTTTGCTCTTTTTTTTCATATTCCAAAAATTTACAATCAAATTTATTATCTTTTAAAACACGAGAAATCATCTCATACCAAACAACTGAAATCCCGCCTGATTTCTGTAATGAAAAAATAATATTATCGAATAAAATCATATAATTAACATTATAATAAAATTAACAAATAGACAAGCTTAATGCCAAAGAAAATGTTTCTTTAAATTTATCCAAATTAAAATTTAGATTAGCATAATTATAATTTTTTAAAAACAAATCAGTAATTTGAGACTCTGAAAGATTCATAATCCATGATACCGAATTTTCAATTTCTTCAATTGACAATCCTGATAATTCATAACCTAAGTCTTCTATTCCATCAACAGAACACCATTGAGTCACAATTGGTATTAATCCTAACTTCATCATATTTATAACAGATCCAGGCAATCCTTCACTACATGAAGGGAAAATAATAGCTACACAACGATTTGCTATATGTATTAATTCTGGATCATCCATATCCATAAAACCATAATAAGTTATATTTTTGCATGCCTGAATTTTATCTTTATAATATAAATAAAAATCCTTATCTAAAGGGCCAACAACATTCAAATTAAACTGAGGATTTAAGATAAAATAATCGAACAATAAATCCAATCCTTTAAGAATACTACCTCCACTACCTAACCATATAAATTCATTTTTCTTATATTTATCGTTTTTATCTGAAATAACGAAGTTCTTAAATGAATGACATGATTGATTGATAATTTTGATTTTTTTTCGCAATTTTTCAGGATAAGTATTTATTGTTTTCTTACACCCTATTTGAAAAATAACATCCGCAACTTCACATGAATTATGAGGAGCAACAAGCCTATGATATGATAAATTAGCCGAATGAGATTTATTAAATTGATCTGTACGCTGGATAATCATACTATTTTGATGAGAATAATAAGAACCTGTTGCATAATAGATTTTTTTTGCTTTAGGGTTTAACTTTGACAATCTAGTAAAATTTGGTTCAAGTCCCCACACTAGATCATATTTTTCTTTAGAAAAGAAATAACGATCAAATCTTTCGATTACTACTCCATAAGAAAAATTCTCAAAAATATCAATCAAAGAAAGAGCCTCTCTACGATTTTGATGCTTATTTAAATACGTAATATTATCCTTGCGTATATACGGTTCTGGTAAATAAGACAAATAAGCCATTTTATTTTTTTTTACACATATACGGGGTGTAAAAAAATTAACATAAACAAATCGCATTATTAAATCACATTTATTTACACATTTTAAAAATATTTCAAAAAAAAGTTTCATCATTTTATTAATATCAAAATTTATATTCAATTTTTTTTAGAGATTCAGAAGAACGAAAAAAATATTTAAAAACAACTAACGAAATTTTAACTCTTTTCATATTAAATTTCAATATTCTAGAAATTATCACTAATAGATAATAGGCAAAAAAAGGAATTATATATTTATTATAAAATTTTTTAGTAAACAACAACCTATTCCTTAAACCATAAAAATCTGATAATAAAGAAACAGTCTCTTTTCCATTAATACTTTGGCCACCTTTATGATATATCTTTGAATTTAAACATACACCTTGCTTCCAAGCATGTTTTTTTCCCCTAAGAGCCCAATCAAGTTCTTCAAAATAAAGGAAATAATCTTCACACATAAAGCCTACATGTTCGATAAATGCCTTTTTGACAAACATTGATGCACCTGGAATATAATCAAAAGTAAAATTCTCAATAATTTTATTTTTATCACAATTAGCACCAACAGCTTTAGTAACTGAAAAAATAGGATTGTAGAGACCTCCCAATATTTGAACTTTATCTGGCTCAAAATAATCTAAAATTACATTTCCGACTATTCCCATATAAGGATGTTTTAGTGCAAAAGAATAAATTTTAGAAATTGAATCTGATTCAACTATTGTATCATTATTTAAAAGCCAAACATAATCCCAATTTGTAAATTTCAATATTTTTTTTAATGCAATATTATTTGCAGCTGCAAAACCATTATTAACATTTGATTTTACCAATGTAATTTTAAAGTATAGTGATTCAGTTTCAAAAAAATCTTTTTCTTCTAATTTTAGAATCAAATCTTCATAATCAAAACCGACCTTAATTTCGTTAATAAAAGTTTCAGTTGGAGAATTATCTATAACAATTATTTTATAATCTTCAAAATCCGAATTAAGCAAACTATTAATACACTCAATTGTATCTGAAGAATTTTTATAATTAACTAAAACAATATAAATCATAATAAATATTTTAACATACAAAATCAAATTTAAACAATAAGGCAAAAAACATATCCGCCTTATAGTGAATTATATACAGACAAAATTTTTAAAGAGTAAACCTCTTCAACAAAATTTTCTATTGCATATTTTTTTGCTTTATTAACAATTTCAGTTTTAAAACTCGATTCATAAGAGTATTTTTTCATACATTCTATGAGTTGAGCTGTATTTTCATAAAGCACCCCTGTTTGATCGTGAACAATCAATTCTGAAGTCCCTGCATTAGAATATCCAATGACAAAACAATTATTTAGCATAGCTTCAGCAGTAACTCTCCCCATTGCTTCATTTTTAGAACACATTAACAATGCTCTAGCCTTATTCATTAAAGATGCAACATCTTTCCTAAATCCTAAAAAATGGATTCTTGATGAATAAGGAGTATTATCAATTATTTTATTAATTTTATTCTGATCTGTTTTTGAAACAAAAGATCCTACAAAATATAAATCAACTTCTTCATTTGATTCTGCAAATTTTAAAAAAGCTTCTAAAGCTTCAAAAACTCCTTTTGATGCTGACAAATTCCCACAGAAAATAAAATAGTTCTCTTTCTCACATAAATTTAAAATATCCTTTTCACTTCTAACTGCATTATAGAAAACAACATCTTTAGAGGACATATTGTAAAAATCAGCTATTGATTGTGATATACATATTATTTTATCCGAAGATTTAATTTTTCTAATTAAATGATTAAATCCCCAAAAAGGTCGCAATGAATGATCTAAACTTTGAAACTCTCTTAAATGCCATACGTGTTTTATATTCATCCTTTTGGCTATTTCATATCCAATGCTAATCACAGAATTATTAGTGTGAATTATATCGATTTCATTCATATTAACAATTTTCACAAGAGCTTTATATGCTATTAAATTTTTAATCGTATATAAAATAAATCTTGGTATATATCCTAAAACAGAATCCAATGTTTTATTCCAAATAGCACAATTACGTCCAAAGTTAATTATATAATACCGAATTTTTCTTTCTTTAAGTATTTCTACAACAGGGCCATTATCTGGCAATATAACAATTGGAACTATTTCACCTGACAAAGAATTCATCAGATTTAACAATGACGAGTTCGATCCAAATAGAGATGAATCACAAGTTATATAAAGTACTTTTTTTTTCATCAAATTATTTTATTAAATAAAAAAAGACAGAACAAATAATCCATAGAATTTATTTAAAATATTCAACTAAATATTGGTCAATGTAATTAATAAACATTATTGGATTAAAGCAGAAAATAGTAAAAAATTTACATTTCATTCTACATTTCCCACCAACTTACTATAATTATTATATATTATTTCTAATTTGTTTATTATTTATTTCAGATACAATTGTTGAATTATTTG
>CAYMGW010000024.1:0-12230 GCA_964390085.1 uncultured Tissierella sp. | reverse complement strand
TAAATGCAAGATAAATGCTATCATTATTTACACATTTAAAGATATTGTTATGTATTATCGGTGATAGAGATTTATCTATTGGTTTTCCTATTAAACAATAAAGTTTTGTATTCCATGTAATTTCCATTATTATCCTCCTATAATTAATTGTATTATATCACAAAATCTATTCTATCGGCATTAAGATTGTCTATATATGAATAATAAAAGCAAAAAAAAATTAAATATGGCTAGATTATACAAATTACATAAAAACTAGTCTAAATAAAAAAATTGTTATGTGCAAAACTATTTGTAGGAGGTGGATGATTTGAAAAAAAATAAAATCAAAATTTTAGGATTATCTTTAGTTTTACTAGTAGCAATGGCAGGATGTCGTCCAGCTAATACAAATATGAGAAATATGTCTACTCAAACTAGACTATATAACGATAATTTGAATAATCGTTGGATGACTAACACACCTTTTAATACTAGAGATAGATTAAATACTAATCTAAACACTGGTATGGTTAGAGATAACACCAATCTACAAGGCAGATATTATAACTATCTAGGTGACGGTATGATTAGAGATAGAACTAACTTAGATAGTGGAATGATAACTAACGAGGGAGTTTCCACTAATGTTAGTCACTTAGCAACTAAAGCAAATACTATTGCAAAAAAAGTTGCTGCATTACCAGAAATAAATGCTGCTTCTGTGGTAATCCATGGAAATAGAGCCATTGTTGGATGTGATGTAAAGGGTAGTGCAACTAATGCAATAAGCTCTAACCTTAGGAAAAAGGTAGATGCTGCTGTAAAATCTGCCGACAAAAATATAAAACATATATCTGTAACTTCAGACCCTACTCTTTACACTAGGATAAGAACAATAAGTACAAATATAAGTAATGGTCATCCTATATCTACATTTGTTAGAGATATAGAAGATATCATCAGAGGTATAGCAGCTCCTGTCAGAACTACTCCTGTTAGAACAGTTCCTGTTAGATAAGCACAATAAATTAATCCAGGATAATATATCTCCTGGATTAATTTATTTATTCATCAAACATTTATTTAATTTCTCAAGAGCCCTTGTTTCAATTCTTGATACATAGGATCTTGATATCCCTAGCATAGAAGCAATCTCTCTCTGGGTTTTACAACTACCATCTATAAGACCATACCTTAGTTCAATAATAACTTTTTCTCTATCTTTTAAAACCTGATTTATTGCTTTGTATAATTTTTTTATCTGCAATTTTAAATCTACTTCATCTAATATTTCATCTACTTCTGAACCTAAAATATCTAAAAGATTTATTTCGTTACCTTCTTTATCCATACCTATAGGTTCATGTAAGGATAGCTCAACTTTTGTTTTTTTTGTTGATCTTATAGTCATCAAAATTTCATTTTCTATACATCTAGCGGCATATGTAGCTAATCTTGTTCCCTTAGCTGGATTATAGGTAGATATTGCTTTAATAAGACCTATTGTACCGATAGAAATTAAATCCTCTGTCTCTTTTCCTGTATTGCTGTATTTTTTCACTATATGTGCTACTAATCTTAGATTTCTCTCTATTAATATATTTCTTGCTTTTTCATCTCCTTGAGAATAAAGCCTTAGATAGTTCTCTTCTTCTTCCCTAGAAAGTGGTTTTGGAAAAGAATTAGAATTTATCATATATCCACAAAGGATTACAAAGGGTCTCAAAATTACACTAAAAATTAGCAAAATCATATTTTTCATTAATTGCACCTCCCCTTATTCATATATAAGTATATGTGGGGATAGGCTAATCCTTGCAAGTCCTATTTATTTAACATAAAAATTTCTCTACAAATTTTTTCAAATATAGGTGCTGCAGATGTAGAACCCGAATTTGCTTCTTCAACCAATACAGTAATGACATATCTTGGATAAGTTCTAGGATAATAACCTGTAAACCAACCATATATAGTAGGTTTACCCTTAAGTAATCCTTCTGCAGAACCTGTTTTTCCTGCTGCACCTCCTATATCGTCTAAATCTATGGATTTAGCAGTTCCCGAGTATACTACCTCTTCCAATAATTCTTTAGCTATCTTAGATGAATTTTTAGATACTTTTCTTTCATCATCCAATTTATTATAAAATTTTATAATTCTACCATTCTTTGTAGTTATCCCCTGAACTATGGTCATATCTTTTTGAATACCATCTTTTGCAATAGTTAAAAGCATATTAGTAATCTGTAATGGTGTAGCTTCTATCTTTCCTTGACCTATTGAAATATTTCCTATAGCTGGGCCTAATAATTCCTCTCCTTCTGGTAAAAAACCTTCCACTTCTTCAAGAAGGCCAATATTGACGCTTTCACCTAATCCTAATCTTTTAGCCATATTAATAATTTTTTTTGCTCCTATTTCTTTTCCAATCTGTATAAAAACCGAATTACATGATTTTGCGAATCCATTTTTTAGTGATATATTACCATGAGTACTGTTGCAATTTATAGTTACATTGTTTATCTTCTCATAGCCTCTGCAATAAAACTCTCGATATATTATATCTGGATCCTCTTCCAATGCAGCTAATAGCACTACTATTTTAAAAATAGACCCTGGAGGATAAGAAACCTGAATAGCCTTATTATATAAAGCCATATCTTCCCTGTCAAAATACTCCTTCATATGCTCCTGATTAAAACTGGGTCTACTAGCTAATGCTAATATTTCAGCTGTATCTATATCTGCTACTATTACAGAACCATTTATATTATTTTCATCCAAGATTTTTTCTACTAATCTTTGTATATAGTAGTCAATTGTTAGTTTCACACCAGCTGGTTCTTCTGGGGTCACAGAGCTATCAACAAAATAAGAACTACCTAAAACTAAGGATCTATCTTTATCGTATTCAACAAATAAAGATGATTTATCTGATTTATTTAAAAACTCATCATATACTTTTTCAATCCCAGACTCTCCTCTATTTTCAGCCATGTTAATATATCCAATAACATGGGATAGTAGGTTTGTTTTTGAATATCTATTTATCATATCAACTATAAATATATTATTAGCATTCCCAAAATCTATTTTTTTCCTTAGAGGAATTTGAACTAATTTATTTTTTGTATCTAAAATTTTATTTAACTCTATTATAGATAAAGTAGTATTTTCCTTCACTTTATAAAATATTTCCTTATTATTTATAATAGTTTCCCTTGGAGCTATTAAAATCTTTGTTGCTTCTCTATTAGTTAAGGGAATTAAATTTCTGTCATATATAGTTCCTCTTTTAGGGCTTAAACTAATCTCTGTACTTCTTTGTTTTAAACTTTGCAATTTAAAATTCTCATTATTATAAACTTGCAGATAATAAAGCCTTCCTAATAAACCTGTAAAAAGCAAGATACACATTAAATAATAAAATCTTATCCTTGAATAAATAGTATTTTTCCTATATCTAGACATAAAAAAACCTCCCTAAATAGTGTTTCCACTTTTAGGGAGATTAAACTCAATTATTCAATATAGAATTTATCTTTGCGACCATTATATCTATAGCTACTTTGTTATAGCCTCCTTCAGGAATTATAATATCCGCATACCTTTTTGTCGGCTCAATAAATTGAAGATGAGCTGGTCTTACGGTTTCCATATATTGCAGTATAACAGAATCAACAGTTCGTCCTCTATCTTTAATATCTCTAAGTAATCTTCTAATAACTCTAACATCAGAATCTGTATCTACAAAAATTTTGATATCTAATAAGTTTCTTATTTCTTCCTCAAAAAGAATTAAAATTCCTTCTAAGATTATAATATCCTTAGGTTCAACAGTTATTGTTTCTTTTTTTCTTGTATGCTTTACAAAATCATATATAGGTTTTTCAATAGGTTTATTATTCATTAAATCCTTTAACTGTTGTATTAGCAATTCATTGTCAAAGGCAAAAGGATGATCATAATTAGTTTTTACTCTTTCTTCAAAGGATAAATTGCTTTGATCTTTATAATAAGAATCCTGTTCTATTATAGCAATTTTCTTTTCTGGGATTGACTTAAAGATTTCTTTAGATACAGTAGATTTGCCTGAGCCTGTTCCTCCTGTTATCCCAATGAGTAATGGTCCTTTCATCTATTATTCCTCCCTCTCTTTTCTAATCATATCCATGCTATTTACTGGTTTTTTCATTAGAATCTTAATTATTTGCTGAGGATGTGGTGCTACATCTATTTCATTACCTTCTTCATCCCACATTTTTTCAATAGTTTGAGTGAAAAATTCTTTATTAGGACCAAAAACTTCTATTTCTTCTCCAACAAACATTCTATTCCTTTGCTCTACTGTTGCAATCTTAGTTTCTTCATCATAATCTAATACAAGCCCAACAAAATCATATCCTCTAATATAAGAAGATGTTGTATATAATTGAGCTTCATCAGTTGGTTTACCAAAATAAAAACCTGTTGTAAAATCCCTATGACTTGCTTTTTTAATTTCTCTAAGCCATTTTTCATCAAATTTATAGTTATCTGAGTCCTTGTAGTATTCATCTATTGCCATCCTATAGGCTCTAATTACTGTAGCCACATAGTAAGAGCTCTTAACTCTTCCTTCTATTTTAAAGCTTTTTATACCAGAGCTAATTAGTTCAGGTATAAATTCTATCATACAAAGGTCCTTAGAGTTCATTATAAAGGTTCCTTCTTCATCTTCAAATACTGGGAAGTACTCTCCAGGTCTTTTTTCTTCTACTAAATTATATTTATATCTACATGCATGGGCACAATCTCCCCTATTGGCATCTCTACCAGTCATATAATTGCTGATTAAACATCTACCTGAATAAGACATACACATTGCTCCATGTACAAAAGTCTCTATTTCCAAATCCTTAGGAAGCTTCCTATGCATGTCCTCTATTTCCTTAAAGGATAACTCACGAGCCAATACTATTCGTCTTACCCCTAGATTGTACCAAAACATCATTGTTTCATAATTTGTTACAGATGCTTGAGTACTTAAATGTATTGGTAGGTTTGGCACTGTTCTTTTAATTACTGAAAACATTCCTGGGTCAGACACTATAACTGCATCAGTCTTTATTTCATAAAGTTTAGTTACATATTCTTCTAAGCCTTCCATATCTTCATCATGGGGCACTATATTTAAAGTAATATATACTTTTTTTCCTCTTTCATGGGCAAACTTTATACCCTCTTCTATTTCTTCTATAGAAAAATTCTTCGATGCCTTTCTAAGGCCAAAGCTATCTCCTCCTAGATAAACAGCATCTGCTCCATATGTTATAGCCATCTTTAATTTTTCTAAATCTCCAGCTGGCGCTAATAATTCAATTTTCTCCAAGATACTACTCCTCTCTATATGTTATGGCTACTCCATCACCGATTGGTATAATACTAGAAGTATAGCCTTCGATTTCATTAATATATAGTAAAAACTGTCTTAGTCTTTTTACTATAGTTTTTTTCCTTCTAATTACTAAAGCATCTGTGGCAACCATGCCCTTATAAAGTACATTATCTGATACAATAATTCCACCAGGTTCCAAGAATTTAATACATTTGTTAAAAAAATCCATATACTGCCCCTTTGCAGCATCTAGAAAAATAAAATCATATTTATTATCTAAAGTAAGTAATACTTCTTCAGCTTCTCCCTCTAAGATTTTAATTCTATCTTTATATATTGTCTTAGAAATATTTTCCTCAGCCAAATCAATCATATCCCTACGACGCTCTATGGTAGTTATATTGCAATGTTCTCCTGTATATTCAGCCATTAGTAGAGCTGAATAGCCTATGGCTGTACCTACTTCTAAAATATTTTTTGGTTTCTTTAGCTTTAATAGAACCTTTAAAAATTGTGCTACTTCAGGTTGTACTATTGGAACATGATTTTCTTCTGCATATTTTTCCATTTTCTTGAGATTATCATTGTTATCAGGTAATAAACCTCTTATATAATCTTCAATATATTCTTCGTTTATTTGGTTCAAATTTATCATCCCTTTTATTTCTTTGGTTTTGCATTTAAATGTTCTTCATAGGTTTTTGTAAATGTATGAGTACCATTACCCGTTAATACAAAAAACAAATAATCTACATCAGCAGGATTTACTGCTGCTATCAATGAAGCTTCTCCTGGAGATGCTATCGGTGCTGGAGGGAGCCCTTCATGGATATAAGTATTGTATGGTGATTCTATTCTAGTATCTTCATTAGTCAATACTTCTTTTCTTTCTCCTAGAATATATTGCACTGTAGCACAGGACTGTAACATCATGCCTTTTCTCAGTCTATTGTGAAATACTGCAGACATCAAAGGTCTTTCCTCATCTACTTTTCCTTCTCTTTCAACTATAGATGCTAAGGTAACTGCCTCATTTAGTGATAGATTAAGGTCCTTGAGCTTTGGTTCTACATCTTTTTTATAAACTTTTTCAAATTCATCTAACATCTTTCCTATAATCTCTTCTTCTGTTACGCCAACAAATATTTCATAAGTTGATGGGAATAAAAATCCCTCAAGACTTTGTTTATCATCTAATTCTTTTAAGAAAGGATATTCATCTTCAAAATTTCCTTTACTACTTGTTAATTCAAGAAATCTATCTTTATCTACAATACCTTCCTTTGATAGTTTTTCAGCCATTTGGCCAATTTCAAAGCCCTCAGGTATAGTAAATCTTACAGTTTCTCTGCTTTTTCCACCCTTTATAAGATGAGCTATTATATTCTCTAAATCCATCCCTGTAGATAATGTATATTCTCCGGCTTTTAATTTACTGCCAACTCCCTTAGCTCTTACTTGATATTTAAATATAAGCTGATTTTTAATTAATCCTTCTTTATATAGTATATCTGCTATTTTAGAAGTTGAACTAGATGGAGGAATAATAATCTTTATATCTGAAGGGTTGTCAACTGCCATAGCTCCCAAACTTTCTTTATAGTACCTTTGAGCAAAAAATACTCCAGATAATATTATAGATAATATTATTAAGGTTAAAAAACCTTTTGATTTACTTTTTCTCTTTTTGTTCTTTACTTTAGCCCTTTCCAATTCTTTAACAACTCCCTTTATAATACAGCGAATAGTTAATAACTAATAGTTGAAAACCAAAGGACAAATCTACTTAAAACTATTCACTTTTCACTTTTCACTATTAACTATCTTCTAATATTCTTTTAAATTAGTTGCTTTGTCATATACTGATAAAAAGATACTGCCAAAAATCGCAACTGATAATAGCTCTCCGGCACCTATTCCAAGTACAGTAACAAGATATGGTATCTTTGTAAAATATGATACCCAAATAGATACAATTAATCCATTTAATACTACTGGAGGAATCATGCCTGTGATCTTGTTCTTCATTTTAGATGTCATATATGCTGCAACAAGAGTTACTAAAGAGCCACCTAATATATCTATCAATCCAAAACCTGAAAAATATGATAATAATAAATTAGATAATAGACATCCTATAAAAACACCAGGAACTGCAGCTGACTCAACTAAAGGAAGAAGTGCCAAACCTTCTGCAACTCTAAGTTGTATAGGCCCAAATGTCAAATTGATAAATGGAACTGGCAACATCTGTATTAATACTAAGACTATATATATTGCAGCTATTAAGCTAGCTTTAGTTAAATATTTTGTATTCATTTTTTACCTCCAAATCTAAAGTTTCAAAATAATTGGTAATATTATAGGTACAGCTGATGTACATATTACCCCAGTAATAAAGGCAATTATAGTAGTTTGAGGATCAGTAGAAGCAGAAATTACTGGAAGTGAAGTATCCATAGCAGTGGCTCCAGCAGTAGATAGAGATTCTAACTTTCCTACATATTTTGCAATTAAAGGTATTGATATTAAGGCTATTATCTCTCTAAATACATTAGATAAAAATGCTAAAGCACTAAGTTCTACATAACCATCTGCTAAAAGCATAGTAGAACTTAAGGTATACCATCCTAAACCTGACCCTATGGCACCAGCTTCATTTATTGGCATCTTAAGTAACAAACCTGCCACCATACTTCCCACTATACTTCCAAATATTATTGCTAATGGCACCAATAATATTCTTAAACCCATTTTTTTTATTTTCTCAAATACATCTTTTTGTTTTCCAATATCCATTCCTACGAAAAATAATAATAACATAAGTCCTATATCAATAATAGTCCCAATACTTGATGAAATTGCAGATGGCAAGAAAAAATATCCTACACCAGTACCTAATAGAACTGCCATGAATATTTTAAGACTCAATCCTATCACTCTCCAATACTATAAATCTTCTAATAATGCGTACAAATATTATGCTAAATAAAATAGTAAAAATAGATATTATTCCTGCTTTTAATCCTATTGAAAAAATATTGGATATAACTTCATCATTTATTCCAATTGTAATTCCCATTACAAACAATAAAAAAAGTAGGCAAAGATTTTGGATAGTGTTTAGATTAGTTTGTAGCTTTTCACTAACTTTATCCTTATATCCAATTAATCCTCCTAATGCTAGTATCCCCAAATACAAAAATAATCTCAATCCCATATTATATGCCCCCTTTTAATCAATTAACAGTTGAAAATTAACGATGAACGATTGAAACATAAGATTCTTCGCTTACGCTCAGAATAACAATTATGTGATTCTCGCTTTTATTATTATACCAAAATCCCTGGTATAAATCTATACCAGGGATTATATTATACTTCCATTATTATTGGTAGTATCATTGGGTTTCTCTTTATTTTACCATATAAATGATTTCTTAAGGTATCTCTAATATTGGATTTTAGTGTTGCCCAATCAGTTATCTTTTTCTGTTCGCAGTCATCAAGCACTGCTTTTACTATATTTCTAGCTTCTTCCATAAGGTCCTCAGACTCCCTTACATATACAAAGCCTCTAGATATGATATCAGGTCCTGCTAATACTGTTCCTTCTTTTTTACTTATAGTAACTACTACGACTATTAGACCATCTTCAGACAAATGTTTTCTATCTCTAAGAACAATATTTCCAACATCTCCTACCCCTAAGCCATCAACTAAAATATTACCTGCTGGTACAGTTCCATTTAATTCAGCAGAGTCCTTAGTAAACTCTATTACTCTTCCATTCTCTAGAATAAATATATTCTCTGCTGGCAATCCTAGAGATTCTGCTATTTGAGCATGTTTCTTTAAATGTCTATATTCACCATGAACAGGTATAAAATATTTTGGCTTAACTAAAGTATGAATCAATTTTAGTTCTTCTTGACAAGCATGGCCTGAAACATGGACATCTGCCAAGGCTTCAAATATAACTTTTGTGCCACTCTCAACTAAATTATTTATTACCTTTGAAACTGTTTTTTCATTTCCAGGAATTGGTGTAGCAGATATTATTACTAAATCTTCAGGTTGAATTTCTATTTTCTTATGCTCCCCTGCTGCAATTCTAGATAATGCAGACATAGGCTCCCCTTGACTTCCTGTTGTAATCATGGTTATTTCATTACTTGGATATTTATTCATATCATTGATATCTATTAAAGTACCTTCTTGAATATGCAAATAACCTAATTCAAGAGCAACCCCAATAGTATTAGTCATTGACCTGCCAGATAAAACGACTTTTCTATTATTTTGCTCTGAAGCATTTATTATCTGTTGAATCCTATGAACATTGGAAGCAAAAGTCGCTACTATTATCCTATGTTTGTGATTTGCAAATATATCTCTGAAGGTATTACCTACAGTTCTTTCACTCATAGTATATCCCGGTCTTTCTGCATTGGTACTATCAGCCATAAGAGCCAGTACTCCTTTATTACCTAACTCTGCGAAACGATTTAAATCTATTACATCTCCATCTATTGGTGTATAGTCAATCTTAAAATCTCCCGTATGAATTATTGTACCAACTGGACTGTGAATAGCTAAAGCTGCACTATCAGGTATACTGTGACCAGTCTTAATGAATTCAATATCAAGAGCCCCTAATTGTATAGTATCCCCATGCTTTACAACATTTAATTTTACGTTTTCTAATTTATGTTCTTTTAGTTTAGTCTCTACTAGTCCTAAAGTCAACTTAGTACCATAAATAGGTAAATTTAATTTTGCTAATACATATGGCAACGCACCAATATGGTCTTCATGTCCGTGGGTTAAGACTATACCTCTTATTTTCTCTCTGTTTTTCAATAAATATGTTACGTCTGGAATAACTACATCAATTCCCAACATTTCGTCCTCAGGAAAGGTCATCCCACAATCTATAAATATAATATCATCTTTATATTCGATAACTGTAATGTTTTTCCCGACTTCCCCTAATCCTCCAAGGGGAATAATTTTAATTTTATTTGGTTTTCGCACCGAATCACTCCTTTTTTCCTCTTATTTTTCCCATTTTTTTCAGTTTATAATCTTTTAAAATAAATATTCGCTCAAAAAATAAATCCCTAAAGGGATTTATTTTTACACTCACTACAATATCCATAGAATTTTACATTATGATCTACTATAGTAAATTGACCTTCACTTTCGATCTCTTGCTCTAAGGCTTCTAATAGATCCAACTTCACCTCTGTAACTTTCCCACAATTTAGGCAAATTAAATGATGGTGATGATGATTTTCCGTACCAGCACTTAGCTCATATCTACTACATCCATCATCAAAGTTTAACTTGTAGACTATGTTAAGCTTTTCAAATAACTGTAGAGTTCTATATACAGTGGCAATACCCAAATCTGGATATTCTTTTTTCACAATATTATAAACCTCATCACAGCTCAGATGCTCCTCATGATTATCTACTATAGTCTTTAATATGGCTCTTCTTTGAGTTGTAAGTTTATATCCTTCCTTTTGAAGTTTCCCTTTTATTAAATTAATATCCATTTTTTCACCCGATTATAATACTAAATTAACAATACTACTATTTCTCATCTTTGTCAACTATTGAAGATTTTCTCTTTGCATTTCTTCGTAGGCCTCTATTGCATCCTCTAATTCATCATCATCATCAATACCCACTAAAAGTAATTCTCCATCATCGTCTCTCTCCATCCTCAAAATATAGGTAGGACTTTCTATATCATCTGCTGGCATCAATGCTGCATAATCTTCATCATCTAATCCAAAAGTAGCTAAAATTACAAATTCTTGCTCTTTACCTAATTCATCAAGCAAAGTTATTCTTTCATTCATTATAACACCCTCCCTTTCCTATCTAAATATGTTTGCAATATAAATGTAGCTGCAACCTTATCTATTACAGTTTTTCTCTTATCTCTTCTAACATCCCCTGATATAAGCATTTTTTCAGCTGCCATGGTAGTGAGTCTTTCATCTTCATATATTATCTCTACTTTATATTTGTTCTTAAGTTTCTCTGCAAATTTAATGGTCTTTTCCCCTTGAGGCCCTAAGGTTCCATTCATATTTTTCGGCAATCCTACTACAACCTTTTTGATCTTATGTTCATTAATAATTTCTTCTAAGGCCTTATAATCCTTTTCCTTAGATTCTCTTTTTATAGTCGTTACCCCTTGAGCTGTCATCTGCAATAAATCAGATAGAGCAACGCCTATTGTCTTGTCTCCTACATCTAACCCCATTATTCTTTCCATTATTCACTCCTATGTTAAATTACTTTTATACAAAACTCTGGACAAACCTTAGCACAATATCCACATAAAATACAGTTCTCATTGGGAGTAGCTCTACCCTCTATCAACTCTATTCCATGTTGCTTACATCTTCTAACACAATTACCGCATCCTATACAATAATCTGCAACTATTAACTTTCTTTTTTTATTTGTCAATTTATTCTTTAAATCTTCAGGTATATACCCATTCTCCATTAAACTAATATTGGCATCTATTTCATCCTTTGATTGCATTCCAATAGCAATAGAATTAATAGAAGGAATAGACTTTACAAAATTAAATGCAGCTTCTGCTTCCTTTATTAAATGTCCTCCCCCTAAGGGTTTCATTGCATAAACCCCTTTCCCCATTGCATGTATTTCCTCAATAGCCTTTAGCATCTCTTCTACCGTTCCATCTTGTATACCAATACCATATTTATTGATTATTGGATGAATTACTTCTAGTTCCTTTACTTCCTTTACTGCTAAAGCACCTGCAATACGGTGGGTGGATATACCAATGCTTCTAATTTTGCCTTCTTCCTTTGCCTTT
>CAYMGW010000023.1:358-12738 GCA_964390085.1 uncultured Tissierella sp. | reverse complement strand
AGTTTATTACCTAATAGACTAAATAATAGTCACAAGGGAAGCTATGGTAGAGTAGCAATTGTTGGTGGAAGTAAAGGAATGGTAGGAGCACCTTATCTAGCATCAATGGCATCACTAAGGACTGGAACAGGCCTTGTGTATAGTATAGTTCCTAAATCTTTAGAAAGTATTATGTCAATAAAGCTTACAGAAGTAATAGTAAAGTCAGTAGAAGACAATAATAAAGGATATTTTACAAAAGATTCAATATTTGATATTCTTAAAGGAATGGAAGGAATGGATGCAGTAGCTATAGGACCAGGTATTGGAGTAGATAAAGAAAGAATTTATGTAATTGAAGAAATTATAAGCAATTATAAAGGTCCAATAGTTTTAGATGCAGACGGGATAAATTGTTTATCTCTTAATCCCGATACATTATATAAATGTAGTCAGCCAATTATAATTACCCCACATCCAGGAGAATTAGCTAGATTTCTAGGCAGAAGTATAAAGGAAATCCAAGAAAATAGAATTTATTATTCTAAATATACTTCTGAGAAATATAATATAATAGTAGTTCTAAAAGGGTTTAATACCATAGTTGCAGCACCTACAGGAGAATTATATATAAATGCAACAGGAAATCCTGGAATGGCTACAGCGGGATCTGGGGATTTACTTACAGGAGTTATATCTTCTTTTATAGGTCAAGGTATAAGACCATTTGATGCAGCAAAGCTAGGTGTATTCTGCCATGGATTAGCAGGAGATCTAGCTAGTATTTATAAAGGAGAATATGGAGTTATTGCCACAGATATATTAGAGAATATCCCCTATAGTATTAAAAAAATTCAAGAGTAAAGGTTGGGGTGATATTGAAAAGGCTCCTATTATTTATATTGAGCACTATGATTTTATTGAGCTCATGCAATTTTTCTCACAACAAGAAGCTTCCATATAAAGATAAAAGAGTCCTATCTAAGATAGAAAAAACATACGAAAAATATAAAGGATACAAATGTAAGGCTAATATCAAAATTATATCAGGAGAAACAGAGTCAATATATTTAATAGAAGAAACATATAACAAACCTAATAAATATAAATTAGAGATTTTAAAGCCAAAGGAAAGTAAAGGAATAATAATCTTAAATACTGATGATAAGGTTTTCGTTGAACATCCATCTATTAATCAATCTATATCCTTAGTAACCATAAGATCTTTAAACAAACAGATGTTAATAGGGGGTTTCTTTGAAAATATATCTAAGGTAAATAAAATAGATACTCAGGAGATAAATAATGAAGAATACCTTATTTTTGAATTTAAGTTTGAAGAAAAAAACAAGTATAGAGATTCAGCAAGAATTTGGATAAGAAAGAAGGGATTCATTCCATATAAATTGAATATATTTGATGATAGTGGTTCATTGCAGGTAGAAATTACTTATGAAAACTTTAAATTTATTAAAAGCCTAAAGACAAAATTATAAGGAGGATTTAAAATGTATACTTTAGATGAAACAAGGCCAGTATGGGCAGAAATTAATTTAGACAACTTAGCTCATAATATTAGGGAAGTTAGAAAACGCACAAATGAGAATGCATTGGTTACTGCTGTAGTAAAAGCTAATGGTTATGGTCATGGTTCAGTAGATGTTTCAAGAACCTTTCTAGATAATGGGGCAGATAGATTAGCAGTAGCTATTTTAACAGAGGCTATAGAATTAAGAAAGGGGAATATAACTGAACCTATTTTAATATTAGGATATACACCTCCAGCTCAATATGATAAATTATTGGAATATGATATTATTCCAGCCATATATAATTATGAAGACGCTAAGCTACTATCTAATAAAGCAGTAGAACTAGGTAAGGAAGCTACTATCCATATTAAACTTGATAGTGGAATGGGTAGGATTGGATTCCTTCCTACTAAGGAATCTGTAGATGATATAATTAAGATATCTAGGCTTCCTAATATCTATATAGAAGGAATATTTACTCATTTTGCTAAAGCAGATGAAACAGATAAATCTCATGCAAAGGGTCAATTTGAAATATATATGAGTATGATCAATGCATTAGAAGAAGAAGGACTAAATATACCAATAAAGCATGTATCTAATAGTGCTGCAATTATTGATATGCCAGAGCTTAATTTAAACATGGTTAGAGCAGGGGTTATGATTTATGGTTTTTATCCTTCCGATGAAGTGAAGAAAGACATAGAATTAAAGCCAGCAATGACATTAAAAGCTAGGATATCTCATTTAAAGGTAGTACCTAAAGGAACAGGGATTAGTTACGGCCAAATTTTTGTAACAGAAGAAGAATCTAAAATAGCAACTATACCTATTGGATATGCAGATGGATTTACTAGAATGTTAACTGGGAAAACTGAAGTTTATATAAATGGTAAAAGAGCAAAAATAGTAGGGAAAATATGTATGGATCAATGTATGATTGATGTTACGCATATAGAAGATGTAAAAGTAGGAGATGAAGTAGTATTATTTGGTTATGGTAAGGAAGGATATCCTCATGCTGATGAGTTAGCAGCAAAAATCGGGACAATAAATTATGAAATCGTATGTATGGTTAGTAGAAGAGTTCCTAGAGTATATGTATCTAGCGGAAATATAGTTAAGATTAAAGATTATTTATTGGAATAAAGCTTAAAAGTAATAAATTGATGAATGGAATATATTGACATGCATAATACAATGCATATATAATTGATTTAAACTGCTTTCTATATTGTTTTATCTAGATATTTTGTGTGGGGGGTGTGTCTTATGGCTGAGACTAGAAGGATAACAGTGAGTTTACCTAATAGCCTCCTTGAAGAAGTTGATGTAATGGTTCCTATGGAATATAAAAACCGTTCTGATTTTATAGCAGAAGCGATGAAACTTTTTATTAGTGAGAAAAAGAAATTAGATATTATTGAGAAGTTGAAGGAAGGGTACAAAGAAATGAGTCAAATTAATTTAGCTCTTGCTGAAATGGGGTTAGAACAAGACATTGTTGACCTAGCAATATATGAAGCAAGTCTTAAGAGGCAGGCGATATTATGATAGTTAAACGAGGAGATATATATTATGCTGATTTAAGTCCTGTTGTTGGATCTGAACAGGGTGGTGTAAGACCAGTACTTGTTATCCAAAATGATATTGGAAACAAATATAGTCCTACTATTATTATTGCTGCAATTACTTCTCAGATAAATAAGGCGAAGCTTCCTACACATGTAGAGATAAATGCTCCAGAATACGGACTGCCTAAGGACTCAGTAGTCCTTCTGGAGCAGATAAGAACCATAGATAAAAAAAGGCTTCGTGAAAGAATAGGAAGATTCAGCGATGAAATGATGGTAAATGTAGATGAATGTTTAAAAATAAGTCTAGGACTAATAGAACTATAGTGAATACATACATATTTAAAATAGGCATTACTTAATGCTTATTTTTTTATTGATTTTGTAGTATAATTATATCAATTGACAATTGAGAATTGACAATTGACAATGGAAACCATAAAAACAATAGAACAAGAAGGTTAATCAGTATATAAAGATTATAATCTTTTTGCCTTTCAATCCTTTAATTGTCCATTGTCAATTGTGCATTGTCCATTGAATAAATAGGGGGTTAATACACATGAAAAATAAAATTAAGAAAATAGGAATTGGGTTAAGTGTTATAGTTATATTATTAGGAGCAACAACAGTATTTTCAGAACCAGGTTCTGAGTCAGACCCATTAGTGACACTCAGCTATGTAGAAAAGAAAATAGAGCAATTAAAATATTATGTAGATGAAAAAATAGGAAACAAAAATACGGTGAATGAGAATGTGAGCTCATGGATAGTAGTTGAAGTTCCAGCAGGAAAGTCTTTAATTTGTAAAGATGGTACTGAGATAATATTACGCTCTGGAGATGCTAGGGCTATAGCAATAGTAGTTAATGGAATAATGAATGGTCTAACTGATGTTACAGCAGGTAAAGACTTGACAATGGAGGAAAGTATTATAGCAAATCATTTGCTTATAGTGCCTAGAGATGATGGTAGAGGTGCCAGAGCTTTAACAAATTGCTTTTTCCTTGTAAAAGGAGATTATGAAGTAAGATAGGAGTGATATTTTGATAGATATAAGGGAATATAGAAGTGGAGATGAAAAAGGAATATTATCTTTATTTAATGAAATATACAGCACAGATAGAGAAGAAGAGTATTGGAAATGGCAATTCATGGACAACCCATGGGGAGAGTCAATTATTGTTGTAGCTGAAGAAAATTCTAAAATAATAGGGCAATGTACACTTATTCTTACAAAGATTATAATTGATGGTAAAGAAATATTAGCAGGTCATTCAATAGATACTATGATTAGTAAGGAATATAGAGGGAAAGGCATATATGAGAAGATGTCTAAAAAATCCTATGAACTAGCTATTGAAAGGGGAATAAAAGTAAGAATTGGATTTCCGACCAATCAAGCATTAAGAGGGTTGTTAGGAGACATTGGTGCAACTCTAGTAGGAGATATTCCCTTATTTATTAAACCTTATAAATTAGATAACTTTTTATTCAGCATAATAAAGATAAAGCCTTTAGCTAGAGCACTATCTATACCTGGTATTTTATTTATAAACGTTGCTTACAAGGAAAGAAGAGTAAATATTAATAAATCCTATGTATTTAAGGAAGTAGAGGAATTTAATGAAGAATTTGATATGCTTTGGGATAGAATAAAGAATAATAGCCCAATAATGACAAAAAGAGATAGCAAATTCTTAAACTGGAGAGTTAAAAATCACCCTAAAAATAATTATAAAATTTTTGGCGCTTATTTGAATGATGAATTAGTAGGATATATGGTTGTAAAGACGGAGGAACGAAGTTTAAGAGGTAAATCTAATGTAAAACTAGGAAGTATTGTAGATATGGTAGGTATAGATGAAGGTGTATTAGCAGGTCTTTACTTACAAACAAAAAAATACTTTAAATCTGAAAAAACTGATTTTGTAGTATCCTGGGCTTCTGAGTCTATGAAATATCGGCAGCTATTAGTTAAATTAGGATTTTTTAAATCGAGATCTGCAATAGCTTTTGTAGTTAAAGATTTAACAGAAGAAAAAGAATTTGAGAATTATATTGTAGATGAAAGAAACTGGTATATTATGCCAATTGAATCAGATATATACTAAATGATATGGGACGAAATGGAGGAGAATTTATGACATCAACAAAAGACATGAAAGTAACTATTATTGGATTAGGTTATATTGGTTTGCCTACCGCTGCTATATTTGCTAAATCTGGCATGACAGTATTAGGGTATGATATTAATGAGAAGATAATAAATGCTTTAAACAAAGGGAAAATTATTATTGAAGAACCAGGTCTTGAAGATTTAGTTAAGGAGGTTGTAGATAAGGGTAATTTAAGAGGTATAAGTAAATTAGAGGAATCTGATGTTTTTATTATTTCAGTTCCAACACCAATCAATAAAGATAAAACCGCTAATATGGACTATGTTAGAAAAGCAGCCGAATCTATAGTTCCAGTACTAAGAGAAGGAAATATAGTAGTTTTAGAATCTACTTCACCACCAGAGTCTACTGAAAAAATAATAGTACCTATACTTAGTAAATCAGGGCTCAATATAGGGGAAGAAGTTTTTGTTGCCCATTCACCAGAAAGGGTTTTACCGGGGAAAATAATTCAAGAATTAATTGAAAGTGACAGAATCATTGGTGGAATAAATGAAAAATCTGCTCAGTTAGTTAAGGAGCTATATAGTGTTTTTGTTAAGGGTGAGATTTTTACAACAGATTCTAAAACAGCTGAAATGTGTAAACTTATGGAAAACACCTATAGGGATGTTAATATTGCCTTGGCAAATGAACTTGCTATAACTTGTGAAGAAATGGGAATAAATGCTTGGGATGTTGTAACTTTAGCTAATAGACATCCTAGGGTTAATCTTCATCTGCCAGGTCCAGGAGTTGGAGGCCATTGCTTAGCAGTTGACCCTTGGTTTATTGTAGAAAGACAAAGTAAAGGAAATATTATTAAACTTGCTAGAGAAACAAATGATAATATGCCAAACCATATATTAAATAAATTAAGAAAAATGTTCCCAGATGAAAATGCTAAAATAGCTATATTAGGCCTTACATATAAGCCAAATATAGATGATATGAGGGAAAGTCCTATAGTGAATTTAGTAAATTTATTAAAGGACGATACTAGATTTACTTTATCGTTACATGATCCTCATGCATGTAAGGATAACTTTAAATTAGCTAATCTTATGTTTGATTCCCTATATGATGCAGTTGAGGATGCAGATTTAATGATTCTTGCAGTAAATCATAATGAATATAAAAACATAGATTTTGAAAAACTATCTACCTTGATGAAAGAAAAGCATATCTATGATACTAGAAATTTCTTAGATGAGGCTTATCTTAAAGAACTAGGTTTTAAAATTACATTATTAGGTAGGGATTAGAGATGGAGAAGGTATTGATTATTGCCAATGAGTTTCCACCCATGGGTGGGGCTGGTGTTCAAAGGACTACAAAGTTTGTAAAGTATTTACCTAAATTTGGATTCCAGCCAATAGTTATAACTAAAGAACATGTGGCAGATTTAACAGATAAAACTTTATTGGAAGATTTGCCAAAGGACCTAAAAGTATATAGGCTAAAACCTTATGATACTGTAAATAGAAAAGGAATCCTTAGGCTTCCTTTTAAGTTCTTAGGTACAAGAATATTGTCACCAGATTCAGAATACTTTTGGTACTATTTCAATAGGGACAAGGTAGCAGAGATAATTAAAAAAGAGAATATCCATATTATTTATTCCACTTCCTTTCCATATAGCTCACATTTAATGGGATTATATCTTAAGAGGATTTTCCCTAGTATTAGATGGATTACCGATTTTAGAGATGAATGGACTAATAATCCATATCATTTAGATAATTGGTATAGAAAAGCAAAGTTAAATCTTGAAAAGAAGAAGGAATTAGAAGTCACCAGTGAGTGTGATTTTCTTATTACCAATACACCTTTTATGTTAGAAAATTTTATCAAAGATAATCCATCTTTAGTAGGACGTTCGACTTATATACCAAATGGATATGATGAGGAAGACTTTGTTGAACTTAATAATAAGAGAGACGGTGGAGACAAATTTGTAATAACCTATACAGGTTCCCTTTATGGTAGAAGAAATCTACTTGAATTTTTAGATGGATTAAAAATAGCAATAGATAATAAAAAAATTGATAAAAATAAATTGGAAATAAGAGTAGTTGGTAATATATATCAAGAAGTTCTAGATGAATATGCTAAAAAATATAACTTGGAAGATAATATGAAATCCTTTGGATATTTACCTCATAAGGAAAGTATACAGATGCTATATAATTCGGATATTTTATTATTGGTAATCGGTAAGGGAAAAGGTTCTAAGAATTTTTATACTGGGAAAATATTTGAATATATAAGGGTAGCTCGACCAATTTTATCTATTGTTCCAAAGGATGGTGCTGCAGCACAAGTAATTAATGAAACTGATACAGGGACTGTAGTAGACCCTGAGGATATAGCTGGAGTTAGTGCTGCTTTAGAAAAATATTATAAACACTGGTTAGAAGGCACATCAGTTCATAAACCAAATTGGGATAAGATAAAAATATATAGCAGAGAGTCCCAAGCTAAAAGACTATCTGAAATACTAAAGGCATCAAAGAATATTTAGTAATAATTTAGGAAGGTGAATTTTGTGAAAAAGAAATGGAATTGGATAGATACAACTATAACAATATTTATATTGCTAGTAGTTGTAGTATTTCTAAATAGAGGTAAGATAATTAAGAAATCTAAGGATGTTGTAACTGCAGGTGGTAAAAATATATTAATAACTGTGGAAGCTAGTGAATTAACTGAAGAAATGATTACCGATTTAAAAGTAGGAGACCAAATTTTTTCCCAAAATAATTTACAAAAAGGTTTTGTAGAAGAAATAAACATCAGTCCAAAAGTAAAATCTATAGTGGGGGAAGATGGAAAAGTCTCTACCTATGAAGATGCAGAAGAAATAACTGCAACTGTAAAAATTAAGGCAGAAGTTGCTTCATCTGGTCCTTATATGGATTTAGGGGGGCAAGAGATAAAGGTAGGACTTCCTATGATAATGAAAACAACAGCAGTTGAATTTCCTGGTACTATTAAGCATATAGAGGTGAAATAATTGAAACTAATAGATAAAGAAGGTAGAATTTTTGGTAAAATAAATATTTTGGATTTTATAGCTATGATTTTAGTAGTATTTTTAATATTTTTATCTCTTTTAAAAATATTGAATAAAGACCTTACAGATTTATCTGTAAAGGATGAAATAGTTAATGTAGAAGTAGAAGCAACTATTGTGACAGATAAGGGATATCTTGATGTAATAAAAGTTGGAGATCAATTAGGAGAGATGAAGCATTATCTAGATGCTTATGTAGAAGAGGTTGAAATATTACCTGTAGAGGCGACAAATCTAGATAAAGATGGCAATGTAGTTACATCAATTGATCCACTGATGGAAAAGGCTAGAATTAAATTTAAAGCAACCACTCCATATAAAAATTATAGCTATAAATTTGGAAAGCAGGAACTAAGACAGGGTAAAATAATCTTTATAGAATCGGATTTATATAGATTAAAGGCCCAAATAGTAAGTTTAAAGGTAGTGGATTAATATGGATATAAGAAAAGCTATTAAGGAAAGTTTCATTTTCAATCTAATAATTGCTCTTAAAAAGCTATCAGATAATAGTGTTTTATTTAGATTGCAAAGTAAAACTGATAATAAGGGAAAATATAAGCCGGAAGAATATAAAACTTGGATGGATATTAGTTTTATATATATATTTCTTATGAATTTGGACAAGAAATTTATGAAGATGGAAGAATTTATATTTAATTCCTTAATGAATAGTAGAATTTTAGGTCCATTTATGAAATTAAAGAATGGAGAAAAAGTAGCTATTGAAAGACCAATTAGAGATAATAGCTATTTGTTTAAATTAGTTAAGAAAATAAAGGGAAAAGGTTCTTGGTTAGATTTATTGATACTTATTCCTGCATCTTATGTGGTAGTGGACTTCGTAATTAGAAGGACAAGAGGATTAGCATCTTTAGGTTCAATATGGGATGAATTATTATTAATTGTTTTAGTTGCATATATAATTCTTAAAAGAATACTATCTGGTGGGAAAATTAGACACAATTTTACACCTATGGATTTGCCAGCAGCTATTTATATAATTATGGGAATTTGTCATGTATTTATAGTTGCCCCCAATCTGGGTATAGCAATAGAAGGTTTTAGAGCAGTTTTCCAACATATCCTTTGGTATTTTGTGGCTACACAGTTTATTAGAAGCATTGCAGACTCAGAGAGAGTTATAAACTTGATGCTTTCCATAGGATTATTTATGGGGATTCATGCTGTATATCAGTATATTGCAAAGGTTCCTATGCCTGGGAATTGGGTAGATACAACTGAGAATATTAGGACTAGGGCTTTTTCAATAATTGGTAGTCCAAATATATTAGGTGTTATTTTTGTATTGTTTATTCCAATTGCAATTGCAATGCTTATTACTCACAAGAATAAGTATATGAAAATATTTTACTTAAGTACAACTATATTTATGACCATAGGCTTACTTCTTACTTTATCTAGAGGAGCGTGGTTAGCCTTTGCCTTAGCCATGTTTATTTTTATAATTACTATAAATCCAAGATTGATAGTACCTTTTATGGCTTTTGTAGGTATATTTATTTTATTTGGAGGGTCTTTAAGTCAAAGATTACTGTTTATGCTTTCACCCCTATATTTAGTAAAATCTGCTGCTGGAGGTAGACTATATAGATGGGAGATAGGACTTACTATGTGGCGTAGAAATAGATTATTTGGTGTTGGGCTTGGAAGATTTGGTGGAGCCGTGGCAATCAATAATCAATTGGCACCTTTCTATTTAGATAATTATTATCTTAAAACATTAACTGAAATGGGAATATACGGTATAGTTGGTTTGGCATTTGTTATAATATGTTTTATTATTTTTGCTATGAAGATAATAAGATATCAGGATGATATTAAAAAAAGAATTCTTACTATCGGACTGTTTTCAGGAGCAGTAGGAGTATTAGCGCAAAATTTCGTTGAAAACATATTTGAAGTGCCTGCCATGATTATATATTTTTGGATTGTAATTGCATTAATGAATACTTTTGGACCAAAGAGAAAAACAGAAACCAATTAATAGAAAGGAGGCTTTTAAATGAAGGTACTTCATCTAATAAGTGGTGGAGATACAGGTGGAGCTAAAACCCATATAATCTCTCTTATAAAGGGTATCAATAAGCTAATAGATGCCAAAATCATATGCTTTATTGAAGATACATTTTTTTATGATACTAAGGCTGCTGGTATTGATATAGAAGTATTTGAGCAGAAAAGTAGGTCTGATATGTCAGTAGTAAGTAGGCTAGCAGATGAAATTGAGAAGGAAAAATATGATATAATTCACTGCCATGGAGCTAGAGCTAATTTTATTGCTATGTTCTTAAGAAAAAAGGTAAAGAAACCATTTATTACTACTATTCATAGCGATTATGAATTAGATTTTAAAGATAATTTCTATAAAAAGATTATTTTTACTTCATTGAATAAGTTTGCACTTAGGAAATTTAAATACTTTATTGCTATTTCAGATACCTTTAAGGAGATGTTAATAGCTAGAGGATTTAAAGAAGAGGAAATATTTACTGCATATAATGGCATTGATATGGAGCAAGAATTAGAGTATGTTTCTAAAGAAGAGTTCTTAGAAAGATATGGAATTAATTGTGAAGGCAAGACTATAGTTGGCATTGCAGCAAGGTTAGATAAAGTAAAAGATCATGAAACCTTTATTAGGGCTGCATCCATAGTACTTAAGGAGCGAAAGGATATAATCTTTTTAATAGCTGGAGAAGGTTATGAGAAAAATAAATTGGAAGTCCTAGTTCAAGAATTAAGTATAGAAGACTATATTCATTTTTTAGGATATGTAAATGATCAATATTCATTTTTTAATGCAATAGATATAAATACTCTGACTTCAGTAAGTGAGAGCTTTCCATATGTTATATTAGAAGGGGCTATAATGAAGAAACCTATTATATCAACAGATGTAGGTGGGTTAAGTAAATTAATAGAAGATGATAAAAATGGGTATTTAATCCCTGTGGGAGATAGTAAGGAATTAGCTAATAAAATAGATATTTTATCATCAGCTAAGTCTAAAGCTAGAGATATGGGAGAAAAATTATATAAAAAAGTTGAAGAAAACTATTCTTCTAATGCAATGGCAAGAAAGCATGTTGAAATTTATCAGGAAATATTGAGAACTATGAAATGAATCATATGACATTTTTATTTTGAAAAGATTGGTTTGAAAAAAAGGAGAATTTCTATGGGATTTAAAAACTCAATTCTTATATCAGGATACTATGGGTTTGATAATAGCGGAGATGATGCTATTTTAAAAGCCATGGTAAAAGACATTAAGGAATACAATAAAGAGATAAATATAACTGTGCTTTCTAAAAATCCTGCAAAAACTGAAAGAATGTATGAAGTAGGAGCCATTAATAGATTTAAATTTAAAGAAGTGTTTAAAGCTATGAAAGATTCAAGTTTGTTTCTTTCGGGAGGAGGCTCCTTATTACAAGATGTGACAAGTACTCGTTCCTTATTATACTACTTAGCTCTAATGAAGATAGGGAAGTTGTATAATAAGCCAGTGATGATATATGCTAATGGTATTGGACCTATTAAAAAGAAATTAAATAGATTTCTAACTAGAAAAATATTAAATAAGGTAGACTTAATAACATTAAGAGATGAGGATTCAAAAGAATTCATACATGATTTAGGAGTTAAGAATAAAAACATTATAGTTACGGCAGACCCAGTCTTTACTCTAGAGCCTTCACCTGAGGATAGAATAAAAGAGATATTTGAAAATGAAAAAATACCTACAAATAAGAAATTTATAGGTGTTTCTATTAGACGATGGGGAAAGGCAGAAAATTTATCAAAAACTGTAGCAGATATTATAAGACATATAATAGAAGAGTATAATGTAAATGTACTTATGATACCTATGCATTATCCAGAGGATTTAGAAATAAGTCTTGAAATAAATGAAATGGTAAATAAAGAAGGTTGCTATGTAATATCAGAAAAATATAATGTAGAAGAAATAATGGGTATAATTAAAGAAATGGAAATCATTGTGGCAATGAGACTTCATTCATTAATTTATGCA
>CAYMGW010000023.1:0-348 GCA_964390085.1 uncultured Tissierella sp. | reverse complement strand
AGCTACTCAACAGGTTCCCATGGTGGGTTTATCCTATGATCCTAAAGTTGATGGGATATTACGTTCTATAGGAATGGATTATATATGTGATGTTGAGAAATTGGTTTATACTGATTTAATAGAAAAAATAAACTATGTATGGAATAATAGAATGGATATTAAGGAACAGTTAAGAAAGCAAGATGAGGAATTAAAAAATAAGGCTTTATCTAATGTTACCATGGCATTAGAGCTATTAAAGGGGTAGATTGTTATATGGATAGTGTAGAAATATTTGGAGTGAAAATACATAATATGACCTTTGATGAAGCTACTGAAGAAATGACAAATTACTTAAAAGGTGATGAG
>CAYMGW010000022.1:11484-12818 GCA_964390085.1 uncultured Tissierella sp. | reverse complement strand
GTCTCATCTAAAACCTTAGTACTCTCTTCTCCTTTAGTAAAATTCCTTTCAATTCTATAGTTTTTTCCATTATGTTCAAAACATATAATGCCTGCATATCTATTTTTATCCCATGGATTATATTTATCATATTCTTCTAAGTATAATGTAGCCCTTACATTTGGTTTTAAAAACCCATAGAACATACCATCAATAAAGCTATGCAAAGTTGACTTACCGGCTTCGTTCTCTCCATAGATAAGATTGATACCATCTTCTAAGGTAATGCTTTTATTTTTAAATTTTCCAAAACCAATTAAATTAAGTTCTTTAAGAAGCATGTCTAATTTCTCCCCTTTAAGAGTACTTCAAGTCCAAGATATAGAGCATCCTTTACTATAGGATTGTCCAAACCTTTTTCTTTCATAGAAACTATAAATTGACCAATTATATTATCTTTGTTTTCCTCTTCCAGCTGTTCTAAATCATAGTCCCAGATAGTATTGTCTACTAATTCTATATGATAAAAATCATTATTTAACTCATCATTTAAATTTTCAATCATAATATCTTTTTGAATAAATCCCTTAAGATTTACTCTATAAAAATCAACTTTTCTATTTCCTATATCAACATTTCTTACCTTGTTAATTATATCTAGGTATCCCATATCCCCATCTACTGATATATCAATTTCAATAAATTTTCTCTTGCTAAAGGGAATAAATTCAAAGTCTACTTTTTTATTATTTATTATCCCTTTGATTATACCTCTTTCTCCTATCTCGCCAAAATCTAAAGGCTCAGGACAACCAGAATATGCAATTTTATTAGATATAATCTGTGGCTTATGAATATGCCCCAAAGCTATATAATCCATATTCAAATTATTTAATTCTTCTAAATTTAGAGGAAGATAGGATGAACTATTAGCTAAATCACCGTGTAATAATAATATATTGTTTTTTGTATTATCTACTTTGTTCTTTAATCCATTAAATAAATTATTTTCACGGATTTCAATAGAATCCCAACTATATCCATATATAACAGTATTTAAATCTTCAAACTCTTTTTCCTGAATTCCTTCTCCATTGAATATAGTTACATTGGTAGTCCATTCAACTCTATCATATAAGGATTTGCGTCCCTTAAAATCATGATTCCCAGCAGATATTATAATATTAACATTCTCTGCAGTCCTAAATGTATCTCTCACTCTAGTAATATCACCTATAGTAAAATATGCTTCTTCAAATAAATCACCAGCTATTAATAAAAAGTTAACTTCATTATCTTTTGCATATTCCACTATTCTTTCAAAGGTAGACCATAATTCTCTTCTTCTTTCCATA
>CAYMGW010000022.1:4126-11411 GCA_964390085.1 uncultured Tissierella sp. | reverse complement strand
CTCCTCCAAATTATGGTACCAAAATTATATCATATAATTATGGATAAATACTAACCAAAAAGAAAAACCAGCTTAATTAAAGCCAGTTTAATCCTATATATTATACATGCAATAACCATCCTTCAATTTCCTCATTAAATCCAGATTCTCTCCTTGCTTCTCTAGAAACATTAATATAGGATTTTATTGGTTTCTTATAATCATACCTTTCTATCCAAGGAAGTAATGCCTCTTTGCCATAAAAACTATATAGTGAACTTACTATATAGTATCCTATAGAATAAATATCTATGGTTTCAGTTCCTAAGTAATCTATATTACCTTCCTTTATTTTCAATAAAGTGGAATTTAATTCTTGAAATTTCTTATCTATTAATTTTATTTTTTCCTTAGTAAGAGTACCTGCTGGATCATCCTTTTCTAGGATATTACCATGCTGTATAAAGCATGCTATGCCTTCCTCTAAAATCTTACCTAATATCTCATAAATATATTTACTGTTTACATTGTCAATAAATAGGCTTCTAAATTTATTACTTAGAGAAATAATCCTGCAATGAAATAATTCATGACCAATTACTTTAATAAATTCCTCGAGACTATTAAAGTATTTTATATAATTAATAAATACATCTTTTCTACATACTGTAAATCCTCCATCTATACCTCCTGCATAGAGGTAAATGTTCGGTTGAATTTTTATACCTTTAGGTACAAGTTTGAATACATTGATTAGCGCTTCACTAATAATCTTGTCTCCATTTTTTTCTATATAAAATAAATTCTCTTTTAATATAGATATATTTTCCTTCATTATATAAAATCCATACTTGTCCTTGTATTCATTATCCTTCTTTAACTTAATCAGTTCTTTTATTATCATCCCCCTACTAATATCCCTACTAAAGCTTCTTTCGTGCTCCATAAAAGCTTTCATAGCCTTTGTTTTTGTAAACTCTACTAATTTATCATAATTAATGCAATTGTTTTCAATTATTTCTACTAATAATTTAATTCCTTCAATATTAATTTTCACGAAAAACTCCTCTCCTAAAGCATTATATTTAAATATATATGGCTTTAAAAGAGGAGTATTCTTTATTCTTATTTAATTAATTTAGATAATACTTTAAACTCTGGAGTACCAGCTACCTTGAGAAGATCAAAAACAATAGCCTCTGTATTTGATACAACTGCCCCAGTATCTTTCATTAGTTCTAGTCCGTTTAAGAAGTTTTCCTTAGTTCTTGAGCATACAGCATCCCTTGCAACAAATACTTCATATCCATTCTCTAATAAATCCCTAGCTGTTTGGAAAACACATATATGAGTTTCCATACCTGTTATAACTACTTTTTTTCTTCCAGTTGCATCTAATGCTTCTTTAATCTCATCTATATATGCAGTAAAACTTATTTTTTCAAAAGGTTTTACATTATCTACTGCTTCCTTTATCTCTACTACTGTAGGCCCTATTCCCTTTGGATATTGCTCTGTAATGATTATAGGCATCTCCATCTCTTTAGCAGCAGTTATTAATATTTTTGTATTGTCAATTACTCGTTCTCGATGCTTCATTATAGAAGCTAACTTTTCTTGAATATCGATAATAAGTAATATTGTATTATCTTTATTTAATGTATATTTGCCCACTACTCCACCACTCCTTGCTTAATAATTAATGGGATAAATTTCTATTTGACTCATAATTCTTTTAATATCGCTTGCTTCAACCTTCATTATATCAGCCTCTAATTTAGATGCAATGTTAAAAGCCTGTCCCAATCTTATGGTCATTTCAATATCATAATTTCTATTTATTCCTAAGGCGAACCCTGGCGACATCCCAATATAGTCCACATTAGTTATTTCACTGCCTAAATAAGGAATCTCTACCCTAAAACCTCTTTCTTGTCCAAGCACTAGACTTCCTCTATTCTTCAAATCTATAACTACAAATTCCACGCCCCTATCAAGGATGTACCTGCCTACCTTAATTATTTCATTCTCAAAATGTAGACTTACCTTAATAAAATCCTCAAGTTCCCTTTGATTAAGTATTACCATATAAGGAGTAGCATCTATTCCGTAAGATAGCTCATCTCCTCCTGCATTTAAGATAAATTTCTTAACTTTTCTATTTGCTAATGTTATTAGGTCAAAATAAATATCCTTTGGAATACCTAGGGGGAGAATAGAATCTAAACCACAGATAATATTGCTCTTTTCAATAAGTTTAGAATATAGCTCATAGAAGCTAACCACTTCCTCTCGAGTAATCCTTGGCCCTTCTTCCGCTATAGTAGTAAGACTCCCCTCATCTTTCAATCTAGTAATTGTTCGAGTTTCCTCTTTTATAGGTACAAATTCATGTGCCATCTTCAATTCTGATAATCTTTTATGAAAATATTCTCCATTTATTCCCCCTAGAAATCCAGTAATAAAAGAGCTTTCACTGAAAGTATCTAGTAAGACGGATGCGGCAAAAGCCTTTCCTCCAAGGCTATAGCTAAAGGATTTAGCATCATTGTCCTTGCCTAAATGAATCTTATCTAGAATATAGTTTCTATTCAAAATAGGATTTAAATCTATGTTTAAAATCATCTTCTTCCCCCCCTTTTTATAGTGAATAGTTAATAACTAATAGTGAATAGCTAAAAGACCTAAAGGCATTACCTCAAACTATTCATTTTTCACTATTAACTATTCACTATCTTTACAGTGCTTTTTTATATATACTTAATACATCTTCATATCCTAGGCCCTTGAAGTTGCCAACAGGTCCATTCTTATATTCTATTACATCTTTAGCCATAGTCTCAAGTTTCTCTTCACCTATTCCCACTTCTCTAAGGCTCATTGGAATATCTAGAGATTTGAAAAACTCACTAGTTTTTTCAATAGATAGTCTAGCTATCTCCATTTCATCTAGACTTGAATCTATATTCCATACATTTATACCATATTCAACAAATTTCCAAAGAGTATTTTCATCTAAAACTTCTTCCATCCAATGAGGTGTTAATATGGCTAATCCTATACCATGGGTAATGTCATAATATGCTGAAAGTTCATGCTCCAGTGGATGAACTGACCAAGCAGAGTCCTTTCCATATCCTAACAATCCATTGATAGCTAAGGATGATGCCCACATAATATTTGCTCTTGCCTCATAGTTTTCTGGTTCATCTATGGCAATTCTACCATATCTAATACAAGTCTTTAAAATCCCCTCTGCTAACCTATCCTGTAAATATGCACCTTTTTCATTGCTAAAATATTCTTCAAAGGTATGACTCATTATATCAGCCACACCAGAAGCTGTTTGATATTTAGATACTGTATAGGTATATGTTGGATCTAGAATTGAAAACTTAGGGAAAAATCCAGGGTGTCCAAAACCATATTTCTGATTGGTTTCCATATTGGTTATTACAGCCCCCGCATCCATTTCTGAACCAGTAGCTGCTAATGTTAGTATAGTACCAATAGGTAAAACCTTCTCAATCTTTGCTTTGCCAATAACTAAATCCCAAGGATTCCCCTCATAATAATATGCAGCAGCTATGGCCTTAGAGCAATCTATTGTACTTCCACCACCAACTGCCAATATAAAGTCAATTTTATTGTCTCTGCATATCCTTACACCTTCAGCTACTGACTCTACTCTTGGATTTGGCTCGATTCCAGATAGTTCATAATAAGGTATATTATTTTCTCTTAATATCTTAACTACTTTATCATATAAACCTATCTTTTTTATACTACCTCCACCATAGGCTAATAATATTCTTGAACCATATTTCTTTATCTGTTTTCCTAAAACTTCTATTTTCCCGTCACCAAAGAAAACTTTTGTAGGAATATTATAGTTAAAGTTAAGCATACAATCATCTCCTTGTATAATCTATTTCTTATTATTAATACCCAAAGAAATTTATTTTAATTTATAAAACAGTTTTCCATCCCTTAATTCTTTATCCAGCTTTCCTATAGAATATAAATGTTCTAGATGTGACATGGCTTCTCCTGCTGCAAACCATTTTTGAGGAATAGGAAAATCATCCCAATCTTTAGCTCTAATACTCCAATGCATTTTTGCCGCCACATCTCTGACAGATAATTCTCCATTCTTTAATATATCAAGGATTTCACCAAGTCTCTCCTTGTGATGAAACATTAGCTCATTTATCCTTCTAGTATGATCTCTAATTATATTTCTATGAGATGAAAATAAATAATCTATATCATAGGAATAAACTTTAGCTAGACTATTAAAATATGTGGCTAAGATATTCTCTTCAAATCCCCAAAAAGCTATGTTTGGAGTAATCTTATCCAATATATGATCTCCTCCGAAAAACAGTTTGTGATTCCTCTCATATAATCCAATATGACCTGGAGTATGACCTGGAATATCAACTATTTCAAAGAAGTATTTTCCAACCTGTATCCCTTTTCCCTCTTTCATATAGGCAAATTCAATAGGCTCCTTTGGACAATATTTATATCCTGGATGCTCAGAAAATGTTACTCTATCTCTTTCTAAATCAAATAAAACCTTAAATTCCTCAAACCTTTCCCAATAGGACATTGATGTCATTTCATTGATTAGCCTCCCATCTATTTCTCCTGCATAAATCTTTACCCCTGCCTCTTTAAATATGGAAGCCATTCCTGAATGATCTGAATGTAGATGAGTTATAAATAGCTCTGTATCTTTTATATCTATGTCTAACTCTTTTAATCCATTGAATAGAGCATTAATGCATTCTTCCCTATTAAATCCAGTATCTATTATCAAGGATTTATCTTCTCCTTTTATTACATAGGAGTTTAATGCCTTTAAAGGATTATTAGGCAATACTACTTCTACCATATATATATCTTCATACACCTTTGTAACCAAATTCCCCACCCCATTTTAGTATGTTACCTATATGATATTTTTTTATAGAAGAGTTGTCAAATTAATTTAAAATAGGGACATTGATATGTCCCTAGGAAATCTTTACTTTATTCATATATAACTATTTTTACCTTCTCTATAAATACATCTTCTATGGGTTCACTAGTCCCTGGAATTACATCTACACTATTTATTTCTCTTACTGTATCTAAACCATAAAACACCTGAGCAAATACAGTATATCTTAAATCCAATCTAGGAACCCCACCTAATGCTTCATAGGCTTTAATCACATCCTTTGGATATCCCTCTTCATCATATTCCTTCATAGCCTCCATGTATTCTTCTTCAATTCCATCTTGTACTATAATATAAAAATTACTGTGATTTTTATTTTCTTCTCTTTTAGCTAATCCAACGGAGCCTGTTATATGTCTGTAGTTTAAATCATATTCATCCTCATAGAATTCTCCAAAAATACTTTTCCCCTCTGGATAATCTGGATTATCTCCTATTTGTATTAGAAAATTATCTTCTATCCTAGTAAATTTAATTCCATCATAGAAACCTTCTCTGACCAAGGTCTTGAAATTTTCAACTGCTTTTGGTGCTATTTCCGGAAATAATCTCATCTTTATTTCACCCATGTTGGTTGTAATGACTGCTATTTCTTCTCCCTTTCTAGGCATTTGAACCTGTTCTAATTTCAAATTACCTACTTGTGTATAACCATCGACTATTTGACCTGCTTTAATACTGCATCCACTTAATAAAATAAGAAATATAAATGTAGTTAGAATAAAGCTTATCCTTTTCATCAATTATCCCCCTATATCTATTCCCTTGCCCCTAGGAAATCCTTGCGAACAAATTTGTAATAGCTCATTACAAATAGTCCAATGCCTATTAAGCTATTTAATAATATTCCAAATAAATAATTGGAGCGAGTATTTAATTCTATAGAATTTCTAACATATAAATAAGAATATGGATAAATTAGATTTACAATAGATTGTTTTTCAAGAAAATTATCAAATATAAATGCTAATACTAATAGCATAATGGAAATTCCTAATGTTTTTCTATTGGAATCTGTAAATATGGAAATAAATATAATCAAAGCTATTGTACAGATAAGATTTGGAATCAATAATCCAAATCCCAATATAGCGAACTTCCATAAAGGTAATATAATATATTCCCCATACTGATTATTAAATGATATATGTTTTATACTTTCATTTGTTATAAATGGATAATTCATATTACCTACTCCATAAATGACACTTAATATAAAGAAGTTTAATATTACTCCTAAGGCCATGAGTAATAATGACACAATTAAAATTGTGATTACTTTTCCAAAAAATATCTTTCTTCTTTCAAAGGGTTGAGTATAGACTAATTTATAGCTTCCCTCCTCTACTTCTGAAAGATATATATCAACAGTCAGTAATACTATAAAGAATATTAATATTATTAAATTGTTGCCTTCTAAAAACATGACTAATGAATTTGCTCCAGTCATAGTATATGGGTTTATAATTGGTTCTATATCATTATCTAATACATATTGATTCAAAGAAATTTGCTTTTTAATATCTTCCTTCCTTAAATTTATTATTTGTTCTGTAATAACACCTTCATCTAGTCCATTGAGAATATTATCATATCTTTCATTGTTGTATATTAATATATCTCTATAGTACTCTGGCCTATTATCTACATACTTCCCTTCAATAAATCTCAAGTTACCTCTCTCTACTCTATAGAATTCTATTTTTTTCTCAATTTCTTCTATTTCTTCAGTGCTTAACAAATCCGTTCTGACAAGTAATCTACTTAATCCTCTCCAATTACCTTCTGCTTGTAAATACTTTACGTGATACGATTGTTTAGTTTTATTCATATATATCTTATATTCTTTTATGTTATAGAAGTTGATACAGAGTAAATAAGCAAAGAATAGAATTATAATGATGATATTTTTCTTGCTTTTGAAAAATTTATATATTTCATTTTTGACTATTTTAATCATTTCCATCACCCTGTAGCATGTCTATTCCTCCTCTTAAATTTCTTTCCTCTTAAAACAAACTACTCCTGCCATTAGCAATATAATGGTGAATACAAATAAGATAATTGTACTGGCTAATGCCGTTACATTATAGTTACCTATAACAATTCTTGATGCGTGCTCCATAGTAAAAGGGCTTAAATTTAAATGCTTACCATATTTAAATGGACTACTTACAAATATGCCTACGCCAAATATTATTGAAATTGTAGTAATACTGATTATTTCTTTATTGATAATGGCTGATATGAGCTGTGTCAATGCTACAGCAAATGCAATAAATAAAATAGATAATAATA
>CAYMGW010000022.1:0-4116 GCA_964390085.1 uncultured Tissierella sp. | reverse complement strand
TATTACCATCAATAGATATTTATAGAAAGAGATGATCTCCATTTTAGGGTGTGGAAAAATAAAATCAGTAGCATAATCAGATTTTGGAGCAAAATAACTAAAAGTAGCATCATAATCACCAAATGTTTTAAAATAACCTTTCTGTAATCTAATGGCATCCATATAATTAGGAATAGTTTTAAAGCCCGTCATAGAATTTTTCAGATAAATAGTAGGATAATTTAAAGGTACAAATCCATTTATTAATCCAAGTAAAATACTTATAATAATCCCTGGAAAGAATAGTGTAAATATTATATGAATAGTACCACTTAGCCATTTACTTATGTAATACTTCCATCTACTTATGGATTGAGTAAGAATTAGCTTTAAGCTTCCCCCATTTTTTTCTTTATTTATAGAATTATAGATAAAAAATATTGGGATAACAATAATGAACTTCGGAAGAATGCTGAATAAATATTCATATAAATAAGTAACATTATTAATATCGTTTGAATAAATGGGCTCTATATCGTTTATATATAATTGATGATAATATTTTGCATACAATAATACCTGATCTCTAGTATCACTACCACCCTCATAAGGACGGAAATCTATATCTTCATAGACTTCTCCGTCGCTAACATCCTCCCATATTTTTATCACATTATTTTCAAAAACCTTATTCATTATAGCATCATAGGTTATAAAATTACTTTTTGCCCATAAAAGATGAAAAAAACTCATAAGTCTAGTTATTTCTCTTACATCATTTTCCTCAATGGCTTTTATTAAGTCTTCTTGTACCTTTTTCAATACATCTGATGAGTAATATGCCTTTGGATATAATTCTCTCTCATGCTCTCCATATGCTCGAGCCCAAGTCTTAGCCCAGTCAAAAACGAACCCTGACCTGATAAATGAATATATGTCATGCCCCTTAAAAGGCCTGAGTAATCGAGCATTCTTCATTTCAATGATGCTTAGCATGGACATTATGCATAGTACTAATATTACAAACCAAGTTAATGAACTCTTTAATCTTTGTTTTAAATCCATTTTCATAAGTGTAAACATGAAGCTTTCCCCCCCTTTTAATCCTTGTTATCACTGTAGATTTCTTCATAGATTGTTTCGATATCCACATTTTCCTTATATATATCATAAATTTTTATTTTTTTAGATAACAATTGGAATAATATTTGTGAAAGTATATCCTGATTTTGGATTTCAATTCTGACACTGTCCGAAGTGATTATTTCTATTAAATCCTCTCCAATAACATTAGTTATAGTTCCTACTGTAGAATCTAAATCTGAAACTTGTATAATATAATTCTTTATGTTTGACATTATATTAGGCACTTCAATTATTTCACCTTTATTAATACATATAATCCTATCAGCTAATTTTTCCACTTCTCCCAATTGATGTGAGGAAAATAATATGGATATATCTTCTTCCTTTACAAGCTTTTGTAGAGTGCTTCTTAGCCTAATCACTCCTGTTGGGTCTAATCCATTAGTTGGTTCGTCTAGTATTAAAAATTTGGGCTTAGTTAATATAGCTATACCTAGTGCTAGCCTTTGTTTCATTCCCATGGAGTAGCCAGATACTTTCCTTTCTAATGCTTTGCCAATTTCAGTGAATTCATAGATTTCCTTTACCCTTTCCTTTGAAACGTTTCTAAGCCTTGCAATTAAATCTATATTTTCTTTACCTGTCAAATCTTGATATAAACCTGGGCTTTCTATTAGTGCTGCTTGGTTTTCCAATGCCTTTTCTCTCTCTTTAAATAAATCATATCCATTGATTATTATTTCTCCACTGTCTGGATAGATTAAATTACAGATACATTTCATAGTGGTGGATTTCCCTGCTCCATTAGGGCCGATAAAGCCTACTATTTCATTATGTTTCACATTAAGAGAAACGTCATTTAAAACTCTATTTCTACCATAAGTTTTATTTAGATTTCTAACTTGTAACACATATTCCATTTTACTCCCCCTTACTCTAAAAATTATATTTATTACCATCTCATATATTATCAATTAATTCTCTCAAAAACCTCTCATTACCATAATAATTGGGTAAAATAATTAGTTTGTAAATAATTGATGGTTTTGTTATCATAAAATCAATAAGGTGGGTGATGAATTTTGATAAAAATACTTATAGTAGAAGATGATAAATTATTATTAAACACATTAAAATTCGATTTAGAATCAGATGGATTTGAGATAATAACAGGCAATTCTTACGAAGAAGGAATGAATTCTATTAATAACAATACCTTTGATTTAGCTATACTGGATATAAACTTACCAGACGGAGATGGATTTAATATTTGTAAAGAGATTAAAGACAAATCTAATTTACCCGTAATTTTCTTGACGGCTAGGGACTTAGAAGCCGATGAAATTAAAGGCTTTGATTTAGGTGCTGATGATTATATTATTAAACCCTTTAGTTTGAAGTTATTAAAAAAACGTATTAATGCTATTTTAAGAAGGGCTGGATTTCACCAAGACCAACCTAATTATGATGATGGATTTTTGACTATAGATTTTGATGCTTGGGAGATTAATTGTTATGGTAAGAAATATAGTTTGACACCAACTGAAGCTAATCTTTTACTGTTTTTCATTGAAAGCAAAGGTATTATATTGACAAGAAAATTTCTATTAGAAAAACTTTGGGATCAAAATCTAAAATTTGTTAATGACCATGCTCTGTCTGTTCAAATAAATCGATTGAGAGATAAAATAGAAGATGATGAACATAAATATATTAAGACCATATATGGTATAGGTTATCAATGGATAGGAAGTTAAAAAAGCCTTATATAGCTAAATTAAAGAGAAAGTATAAAGACAGAAGTTTTAAGGGGTGAGGTTTTGTATAGTTTGTTTATAAACAAATCAGATCCATTCTTTTATTTAAAAATATTAACTTTGATTTTATTCCTAACTGGTTTTGTAATCTTAGTATCAAAATTATATTATAAGAAAAAAGAGGTTAGTGAATTCATTGAATTTCATAAAAAAGCTACTACAAATATAATTTCTGGCACTAATATTGACTACTATCCATTCTTCAAAGATGATAGACTTAATAAAATGGAAAACAATATAAAAAGCATTGAAAAATACATCAATAATGAAAGAAATATAATAATTGAAGACAAACATAATCTACAAGCAATAATTTCTGATATATCTCATCAAGTCAAAACTCCTATAGCAAATATAAAAATGATTAATGAGATATTATTATCTAGAAATCTGGATGAAGAACAGTCAAATGAATTTATTAAATCTATGGATAGGGAAATAAATAAGCTTGACTTCCTTATGCAATCCATGATTACAATATCCTTTTTAGAAACAGGAATAATGAGATTTAATAGTAAAATATCCCCAATTTATGACACAATCTTATCCTCTCTAAATTCCACCATGTCTTTAATAAATGAAAAGGAGATAGATATTGAAGTTATATGTAGTGAAGATATCTTAGTAAAGCATGATCCTAAATGGACTATTGAAGCAATTTATAATGTAATAAACAATGCAGCAAAATTTTCCCCGACTAAAGGTACTATAATTATTCAGGTAGTTCAAGGCCAATTCTATACATCTATATCAATTAAAGACAATGGTACTGGTATACCTAATGAAAATATCAAAGATATCTTCAACAAATTCTATAGTAAAGATAATAAAAATGGGAGTGGTATTGGTTTGCATTTGACAGAAAAAATTATTAAAGGTCAAAATGGCTATATAAATGTGAATTCTGAAATTAATAATGGCTCTGAATTCATCTTATATCTACCTAATAATTAGAATTTACATTGTTTATAGATACTATAATTATAATTGATACAAAATATCTATAAATCAAATTATCAATCATAAAATCTGCTTAAAAAGTCAAAATATAAATAGAGCTTACGAAAAAGCTCTATTTATATATGATATCTAATAATATTTAAAGTGTATAATTAGTTATAGATTCAAGCAATTGATTCCATATCACCTACTGAATCAATCGTATTTTGTAAATCATAGAGATATCTATAATGCTTATTTAATTTCATTAATTCTTCATGGGTTCCTTGTTCAA
>CAYMGW010000021.1:0-12869 GCA_964390085.1 uncultured Tissierella sp. | reverse complement strand
ACCGATAGAATAAAAGTTCTATTAGATGATATGATAGATACAATGAATGAGGCAGAAGGTGTTGGGTTAGCTGCTCCCCAAGTAGGAGTTCTTAGACGTGCTGTAGTCATAGATGTTGGTGAAGGACCAATTAAATTACTCAATCCGGTTATACTTGAAATGAAAGGTGAAGTTATTGATATAGAAGGCTGTTTATCAGTTCCTGGTCGTTCTGGTACAGTAAATAGACCAGAGTGGGTTAAAATAAAATATATAGATTTAGATGGAAAAGAGCAAACTTTGGAAGGAAGTGGGTTATTAGCAAGGGCTATATGTCATGAAATTGACCATTTAGATGGTATTCTATATATAGATAAAATAATTGATGAGGTAGAAGTAGAAGAAGATGAAAATCTAGGTGGTGAGGTATAATATGAAGATAGTATTTATGGGAACTCCTGATTTTGCTGTACCTACACTTCAAGCCTTATTTTCAAAGGGATATTCAATAGAATTAGTTATAACACAAAAAGACAAACCTAAAGGCAGAGGGAAGAAGGTTCAATATACTCCAGTGAAAGAAAAAGCATTGGAATTAGGTCTAGAAGTTTATCAACCAGGTTCAATAAATGATATAGAATCTATTGATAAGATAAGGTCTATAAATCCAGATTTTATTGTTGTTGTTGCTTATGGACAAATATTAAGAAAAGATATTTTACAAATTCCAAAGTATGGATGCTACAATGTTCATGCATCACTGTTACCTAAATATAGGGGCGCAGCTCCAATAAATTGGGTAATAATAAATGGCGAAAAAGAGACAGGAGTTACTATTATGGAAATGGAAAGGGGATTAGATTCTGGAGACATAGTATTATGTAAGTCAATTCCAATTAATTCAGATGATGATGCTCCTAGTATACATGATAAATTATCTATATTAGGTGGAGATTTGATAATTGAAGCCTTAGAAGGCATTAAAGAAGGAGTTTTAACTAAGACTCCTCAAAACCATAGTTTATCAACCTATGCTTCTATGCTAGATAAGAATATGGGAAGGATAAATTGGAGTGATAAAGGAGAAAATATCATAAATTTAATTAAAGGATTAAAACCATGGCCGTCTGCATATACACAATATAAAGATGAAATTGTTAAAATACACAAGGCAAGTTTAATAGATAAAATTAAAGAAGGAAATATTGGAGAGATAATAAAAATTGATAACAAAGGTATATATGTAAATGCCCAGGATAAAACTGTTATTCTGGAAGAAATTCAGTTTCCTGGGAAAAAGAAATTAAAAGTAGAGGAATATTTAAGAGGAAATTCAATTAAAGAAGGAATTATTTTAAAATAAGAAAGGAGAATAAAAATGCCAGGATATTATTATGGACTAGGGATAGATTCTACATGGATAATTTTTGTGCTTCCTGCTTTACTATTAGCTTCTTTTGCTCAACTTAAGATTAGTTCTGCATTTAATAAGTATTCTAGAATTTCTAGTGAAACAGGATATACTGGTGCTCAAATTGCAAGAATGATTTTAGATAGAAATGGACTTTATGATGTTAGGGTTGAGCAGATAGGAGGAAAGTTGACAGACCACTATGATCCTAGAACTAGAGTTGTAAGACTATCAACTCCTATTTATGGGGGAAATAGTATTGCGTCTATGAGTGTGGCTGCCCATGAAGTAGGTCATGCTATACAGCATGCTGAGGGATATTTTCCACTAATTCTTAGAAATAATATAGCACCAATTGCAAATATTAGTTCAAGACTTGTGTGGATCTTTATTATTATAGGTTTTGCTATATCATCAATTTTTATTGAAATTGGTATTGCTTTATTTCTATCTGTAGTGCTTTTTCAAATAGTAACATTGCCTGTAGAGTTTAATGCAAGTAGTAGGGCTTTATACCAATTAGAAAATGGAATTATGGCAAGAGATAAGATTAAACCAGCAAAAGAAGTATTGAAAGCTGCTGCATTAACATATGTAGCTGCTACCTTAGTGGCTATTGGAGAACTACTTAGGTTATTAGCGTTGACAAGTAGAAGACGAGATTAGATTGAAATGGGGGACATCCCCCTTTTTTTAAATATTAATATAAAGCTATAGAGGTGTTAAAATGGAATTATCTGCTAGAGAATTAGCATTAAATATATTAAATGATATCTATAATAATGGAGCATTTTCTAATATAGCTATTAAAAAACATATAAACGAAGGATTAAACCATAAAGAAGAAGGTTTAATTAGAGAAATTGTATATGGGGTTTTAGAAAATGATATATATCTTAATCATATAATATCAAGAGCATCTAAAATAAAATTAAAGAAAATTCATCCAAGCATTTTGAATATACTCAAGATGGGTATATACCAGCTTATATTCATAGATAGAATTCCCCCCAGTGCAGCAGTTAACGAATCTGTTAATTTGGCCAAAAAACACGGCCATAGGGGTACTATTGGATTTGTAAATGGAATGCTCAGAAATATAAGTAGAAATAAAGATGAATTTATAAAGATTGAAGCGAAAGATAAGATTGATTATATTTCAATAAAATATTCTCATCCGAAATGGATGGTAGAAAGATGGATAAGAGAATTTGGTGAGGATTTTACCGAAGAATTATGTAGAAAAAATAACGAATCCCCTAAGTTAAATATACGAATAAATACCTTAAAGACAAGTAAAGATGATTTAAAAGAAAGATTAAAAGGCTATGGATTTATGGTTGAGGACTCTCATTATGCTAAGGATTCTTTAATTATTGAAAACCCTATTAAAATAACAGAGCTATCTGAATTTAAATCAGGTCATTTTTTTATTCAAGATGAAAGTAGTACATTAGTAGGACAAATTATGGATCCTATACCTGGAAGTACGGTAATTGATCTTTGCAGTGCTCCTGGAGGCAAGGCTACACATTTAGCTCAAATGATGAATAATAAGGGGAGAATTTTGAGCCAAGATATTTATGAACATAAGATTAAACTTGTTGAAGAAAATGCAAAAAGGTTAGGTATTAATATTATTGAAACATCTATTTCTGATGGAACTAAAAGAGATGAATCCTTAGTAAATTTGGCAGATTATTTGTTGATAGATGCTCCTTGCTCTGGATTAGGATTAATTAGAAGAAAACCTGAGATTAAACGAAATAGAAAAGAAGAGGATATAGCTGAATTAGTAGATATCCAATATAGTATTCTAAATAATGCAAAGGATTATTTAAAGGTAGGAGGTATATTAGTTTATAGTACTTGCACCATAGAAAAAGAGGAAAATATTAATATGATAAATAAATTTTTGGATAAAAATAAAAACTTTAAATTAGTTAATATTGAAGATAAAATATCCAATCATCAAAATATAAGTACTTTAAAACAAGGCTATATCCAATTATTTCCTCATATTCACAATACTGACGGATTTTATATTGCAAAAATAGTTAAAGAAAGATAGATATATATTTAATAATTATGTATAATATTATATTAGGATAGTATTGAGGTGATTATTTGAATAAGATTGAGCTAAATAGTTTAGCATTGGAAGAACTAAAGGAATATATGGTTTCAATAGGAGAAAAAGCCTTTAGGGGAGAGCAAGTATTTTCATATTTTCATAGAAATAAAAAATTAGATATTGGAGACTTAAAAATTTTACCTGAAAAACTTAGAAAATATCTGATTGAAAGTACAAAAGTTAACAAAGTAGATATTTATAAGGCCTTTTCTTCAAGAATTGAAGATACTAAAAAATACTTATTTTTATTAGATGATATGAATATTATCGAATCTGTAGCTATGGAGTATCATCATGGAATGACTGCTTGTATATCTACTCAGGTCGGATGTAAGATGGGATGTTCCTTTTGTGCCTCTACTAAAGAGGGTCTCATAAGAAATTTAACCCCAGCAGAAATGGCGAATCAAATTTATATGATGGAAAATGATGTAGGTAAAAATATTTCAAATATTGTACTAATGGGAAGTGGAGAGCCCCTAGATAATTATGATAATACTATGAAATTCATAAATATTATACATGATGAAAAGGGTCATAATATTAGCCTTAGAAATATTACCTTATCCACTTGTGGTGTTGTTCCTAGAATTTATGATTTAGCTAAGGAGGATTTACCAATAACTTTATCTATATCCTTACATTCACCATTTAATGATGAAAGAAAAAAAATAATGCCTATAGCTAGGAAATATTCAATAGAAGAGTTAATGAAGGCATGTAAGTTTTATTCAGAAACAACTAATAGACGAATTACTTTTGAGTATACTCTAATTGACAATGTAAATGATAGAGATATAGACATAAAGGAATTAATTAAAATTCTTGAAGGATTAAAATGTCATATTAACTTAATTCCCTTAAATCCAATTCAGGAATTTAATAAGGACAGGCCAAATAGAGAAAATATAGAAAGAGTACAAAAAATCTTAAGTAAAGCTAATATTCCCGTGACTATAAGACGAGAAATGGGAGGAGATATTAGTGCTTCATGTGGACAGCTAAGACGTGCTGTGACTCAGAGTAATGAGAATAAAAGATTTTAATGGGGTGGTATTATGGTCATTGGTTCTATTTCTGATGTTGGCAAGATTAGAGAAAATAACCAAGATGCTTTTTATGCGTCTCAAGATGGAGCTTTTCCATTGTATATGGTGGCTGATGGAATGGGTGGTCATAAGGCTGGAGAAGTGGCAAGCACTATGGCAAGGAATATTATTGAAAACAATTTTTCAGAGGCTAAAGATGAGTTATTAAATGAAGATATAATAATTCATCTAATTAAAAGCTCAATAGAAGAAGCAAATATAAAAATATATCTTAAATCCCTTGAAGATGAAAAATATAAAGGCATGGGCACAACTATAACTTTAGCCTACATATTTAAGGATAAAATTTGTATAGGACATGTTGGAGATAGTAGGGCATACTTGATTAGAAATGGAGACATTCTTCAAATAACGGAAGACCATTCTTTTGTAAATGAACTTCTAAAGACTGGTAGTATAACAAAAGAAGAGGCAAAAACTCATCCTAAGAGAAATATGATAACTAGAGCTGTGGGCTCTAGCAGCATTATAGAAATGGACTTAATAATTAAAGAATATGATAAAAATGATATATTACTACTATGTAGTGATGGCCTTTCTAATATGTTAAAAGAATTTGAAATTAAGGATGTTTTTATAGGAGAAAATGATATTCAAAAAGCCTGTGAAACTCTGGCCACTATGGCTAACAATAAAGGTGGTTTTGATAATATTACTGTAGTGGCTATTAAATTTAATTAGATGAGGTGAAAAAATGATAGGTAAGATTTTAGGTGGAAGATATGAGATAATAGAGCAAATTGGAGGCGGAGGCATGGCCTTAGTATATAAGGCAAAATGTCAGCTTTTAGATAGGTTTGTGGCTATAAAAGTTTTAAAGGATGAATTTGTAAATGATGAAGAATTTGTAAGGAAGTTTAGAAGGGAATCACAAGCTGCTGCTAGTCTTTCTCATCCAAATATAGTGAATATTTATGATGTTGGTGTTGAAAATGATGGAAATAATCAAATTTATTATATTGTAATGGAATACATTAAAGGAAAGACATTAAAAGAACTTATAAAAGAAAAAGGTAAACTATCTATAGAAAGTGCATTAGATTATTCATATCAAATAGCAGAAGCTTTACAACATGCTCATAAAAACCATATAGTTCATAGAGATATAAAACCACATAATATTATGATTACAGATGATGATAGAGTTAAGGTTACAGATTTTGGCATTGCTAGAGCAGCAACTAGTTCCACTGTTACTACAACTTCTAATGTGTTAGGCTCTGTTCATTATTTTTCTCCTGAACAGGCTAGGGGAGGATATACCGATGAAAAATCAGATATATATTCTCTTGGTATAGTAATGTATGAAATGGTCACAGGAAAACTACCTTATCAAGGTGAAAGCCCGATAACCGTTGCCTTAAAACATGTTCAAGAAGATATTAAACCTCCTAGAGAGTTGAATCCTCAAATACCTATAGGATTTGAGAACATTATTTTAAAATGTGTTCAAAAAAGACAGGCTGATAGATATGGTAATGTTACTGAGTTAATAAAGGATTTAAAAAAGGTGAAAGGAAATGTAGGCGACTTTACCTTTGATGATATGGATAATTATGATTCTCATACTAAGATAATTCCTATAGTTGATGTAGAGGATGATGAAATCGTGAAAAATAAGAAAAAACTAAAAAATACTAAAAAGACAAATAAAAAGGATGGCAGTGGAAGAATTATTTTCCTAGGAATTTTTTTAGCATTTTTATTAGCAACTAGTATTTGGTTAGGTGCCAATAAATTAAAAAATTTCTTTGTTAGTGAGGAAGTTGTTGTTCCTAAAATAATTGGAATGCAAGAGGAACAGGCTAGGAAAGAAATTGAAGACCTTGGTTTAAAATTTGAAGTTACAGCTAGGGTAAAGAACAGTGAATTTAAAGCTGGAGAAGTTATTACTCAAAGTGAAGATGAAAACACTAAAGTAAAGCAAGGTTATACTATTGAAGTCACTGTAAGTGAAGGAGATAACTTGGTAGAGGTCCCAAGTGTAGTAAATAAGGATATAGCATATGCACAAGAACTTATTGAAAACGAAAATTTAAAAATTAAAATAGAATATGAAAACTCAGATACAATACCTGAAAATGTGGTTATCAGTCAAGATCCAGAGGGTGGATCTAGTGTGGAGCCAGGTACTAGAATTACACTAGTTGTAAGTCAGGGTGAGGAAATAAAACATGTTATCATGCCAAAGCTAACTACTTTAAATATAGAAGAGGCTAAGAAAAAGATTCTTGAGCGAGATCTTGTAATTGGAGATATAACTCCTCAATCAAGCGAAGATATAGCAAAGGATATAGTTACTTGGCAAAGTTATGAGCCAGGTACAGAATTAGAGACAAAGACTGCTGTTGATTTATATATAAGTAGTGGGCCTAGTGAGGAGCCTAGTAATAATGAAGGTGATAATACTGTTGGTGATAAAGAAGGACCGATAAACTTTCTATTAACTCCACTACAAGAGGTAGATGAGACAACAATTAAAATAATAAGGATTCAAGATGGTGTAAGTGAAGTAGTATATAATAAAAAACACAAAGCTAGTGATGGAGAATTTTATGAGGTACTTAGTGGAAAGAAAGGCGCTCAGTTTGAGATATATTATAATGATATGTACCAAAAGACAATAACTAAAGATGAATAGGGGGCTTTTATGATTAATGGGATAATAACAAAAGGTATTGGTGGATTTTATTATGTAAAGACAAAAACTGATATAGTAGAATGTAGAGCAAGAGGTATATTTAGAGAGGAGAATTTAACTCCTCTTGTAGGAGATAAGGTAAGAATTAGAATAAGTGATGAAGATAATACAGGATATATTGAAGAAATCTATCCTAGAACATCTCAGCTCTTAAGACCACCAGTAGCAAATATTACTCAAGCTATAATAGTCATGAGCATAAAAAAACCTGATATTAATACTTGGTTATTAGACAGATTTCTTATAATGGCTGAGCATGAAAATCTAGAAATTATAATTTGTATAAACAAGTACGATTTATATCCAGAAAAAGCATTAGAACTTAAAGAAATTTATGAAAATCTAGGATATAAAGTCATTAATACTAGTGTGGTAACTGGGCTAGGTATCGATGAATTGAAAGCAATATTGAATGATAATATATCTGTGTTTGCTGGTCCTTCAGGGGCTGGTAAATCATCTTTGTTAAATTCGGTTAATAAAAACTTTAAATTAGAAACTGGAGCTGTAAGTGCTAAGACTAAAAGAGGCAAGCATACTACTAGACATGTAGAACTTTTAGAATTAAATGAGAGCACCTTTGTACTTGACTCTCCTGGATTTAGTTCTTTAAATATAGACTTCATTGATGAGGAAGCTCAACTAAAGAACTATTTTAGAGAAATATATAGATGTGGAGATAAATGCAGATTTATGAGTTGTTTACATGGCAATGAGCCAGATTGTGAAGTAAAGAAACAAGTAGAAGAAGGAAATATTTCTAAGGAAAGATATGAAAATTATCTACTTTTCCTTGAAGAAATAAAAAACAATAGGAGGTATTAATATGGCTAAAATTGCGCCTTCATTACTCTCAGCAGATTTTGCTAACTTAAAAGACGAAATAAAAAAAATAGAAAATGGTGGTGCCGATTATCTTCATTTAGATGTAATGGATGGTATATATGTACCTAATATTACTTTTGGACCTCCAGTAATTAAAAAATTGAGAAAGGTTACAGAAATTCCTTTTGATGTACATCTAATGATAGATAGACCTGAAAGATATATTAAAGATTTTGTTGATGCAGGTGCTGATTTAATAACGGTACATGAAGAGGCAACTATTCATCTTCATAGAACTATACAGGAAATAAAATCCTATGGCATTATGGCAGGTGTATCATTAAATCCTGCTACTCCATTAGAGAATATAGAATATGTCTTAGAAGATATTGATTTAGTTCTTATTATGACTGTAAATCCTGGATTTGGGGGACAATCATTTATTGAATCAATGAAGAAAAAAATAAAAAGATTAAGAAAAATAATTGATGAAAAAGGTCTAGACATAATCATTGAAGTAGATGGTGGAGTAAAACTTGATAATGCTAAGGAAATACTAGATTGTGGTGCCAATTTATTAGTAGCTGGATCAGATATATTTGGAGCTGAAGATGTAGAGTATCGAACTAGACAATTTAAAATGTTGTAAATTTATAAATGTGTGCTATAATAGAAGTGAATTGAAAATAAGAATTTGACACTGGGGGAGCCAATTGGCTGAGAGTGGAGTTTATCCCGACCCTTAAGACCTGAACTAGGTAATGCTAGCGTAGGGAAGTGTGTATTAGCCTTTAAATACCCATTGCCTACGTTGGCCATGGGTTTATTAATTTAAAGGAGGAGTTTTTATGGAGAAAAGATGGAGCGTAAAGATGTTGACAGAAGGTGGAATGATGATAGCTTTAGCTACTATTTTAAGCTATATCAAAGTTTATGAAGCACCTATGGGAGGTTCAGTGACTGCTGGAAGTATGATTCCAATAATGTTATTTGCTATTCGTTGGGGTGTAGCACCAGGATTAGCTATAGGAGGTACTTATGGTATTTTACAATTTATATTAAAGCCTTATTTTTATCATCCAATTCAATTCGTTTTAGATTATCCACTGGCTTTTGGTTTATTAGGTTTAGCTGGTATTGCTTATTATATAAAGGATAAGGATTCTTTTAAAGGATATTTGAATGTTTTTATAGCTATATTTATAGGAATTTTGGGAAGAATGATATCACACGTTTTATCAGGTGTAGTTTTCTTTGCTGAATATGCTGGGGATAAAAACCCTTGGATTTATTCAATTGAATATAATGCTTATTATTTAGTACCAGAATTAATTATTTCTTGTGTTGTAATTGCAATTATTTGGAGACCACTACAAAAAGTACTAAGGGCAAAGTAAAGAGGGATGATATAAAGTGAAAGGATTAATCGTTTCTAATGGGACTATTACTGATTACGATAGACTAGAGTTAGTAGTTAAGGAAGTAGATTTTATTATATGTGCTGATGGAGGTATGAATCATCTCGCAAAAATAAATAAGAAACCTGATTTAGTAGTAGGTGATTTAGACTCCATTAGTGAATCGGCCTTGAGTTATATAAGAAATAATAATATATCTGTCGAAAAGTATTCGCCTATCAAAGATGCAACTGATACTGAGCTTGCTATGGAATATTTAATAGATAAAGGATATAAAGAAATTATTTTAATGGGAGTAACAGGAACTAGACAAGATCATACTATGGCAAATATATTTTTATTAGATACTTTATATGATAAAGGAATTAAGGGGAAAATAATAGATGATAATAATATTATTTGTTTAACAGATGATTATCTAAAATTACAATATTTAGAAGGTAGCTATGTTTCTATTATTCCTATAGTACAAGAGGGAATCGTTATATCTTTAAATGGTTTTTTCTATAATTTAGATAATGAATTTATTAGGTTTGGCTCCACTCATGGAATTAGTAATAAAATTATTGATGATTTTGGAATAATTAAAATTCATAGGGGTAGGGCCTTGGTATTTGTTTCAAAAGATTAAAGCTTAGGATAATAATCCTAAGCTTTTTGTAACGATTTCATTAACACTTGAATACAATATAATAAAGTGCTATAGGGGTGTTGAACATGAAGAGGTTTTACTATAGGTATATACAAAAAATGAAAAAGATAATAGGTATAACTTTGGCAGCCGTTGGACTTTTGATAATTATAAATTTTATACCTATAGAAGTACTTCTGATATTAATTGGAATTGGACTACTTATAATGGGTGCATTAATTCTAAAAATAAAATAAGGCTTACCACTTTTATATGGAAGCCTTATTTTTTTATTACATGATTATAATGCTCTTTCAACATATCCAGATCTTAAACATCTAGTACATACATTAATTTTTTTTGTTCCACCATTAACTACAGCTCTAACTGTTCTAATGTTTGGTGACCAGCATCTTGAACTCTTTTTATTTGAGAAAGTAACTTTGTTACCAAATACTTTTCCCTTTCCACATACTTCGCAAACCTTCGCCATGAAAAACACCTCCTTAATCTACTACTGAAAATACTTTAAAGTATATTTTCTCTATTTCAATAATAACACATTATATTCTAACACAATAATTAGTAAAAATGCAACCAAAATGTAATATTATATTATTATAATCATAGGATTTAGTTGAACTATTTTAACATTTAGGGTAAAATATAGAATATGGTATATTGAAAATAAGGAGGCGATTATATATGCCAGCCAAAACTAATACAGAATATGGAGAAATTAGTATAGATGACAATGTCATAGCTACTCTTGCAGGGATATCTGCAATGGAAAGTTATGGTATAGTGGGTATGGCTTCTAAGAATGCTACAGATGGATTATTTGAACTATTAAAATGGGATTATTTAGCCAAAGGTATTAAAGTATATACAAAAGATGATAAACTAACTATCGACTTACATGTTATATTAGAATATGGAGTGAGAATCTCTGTAGTTGCTGAAAATATAATTGATAGGGTTAAGTTTAATGTTGAAAATTTAACTGGTCTAAAAATAGACAAAATAAATGTACATGTACAAGGAATAAGAGTTGAAAAGTAGTTTGAGGAGGTACTATAATTGAAAATTGAAATTCTAGATGGGGCAATGCTAAAAAAAGCCTTAGCAGGTGCAGCAAAGTTCCTAGAAGATAATAAAGAGGAGGTAAACTCCTTAAATGTTTTTCCTGTTCCTGATGGAGATACAGGTACAAATATGTCACTTACAGTGAATTCTGCTATAAAACAAGGGCTTAACCTTGATGAAAATAGTGTTTCTAAAATAGCATTAGCTACTTCCCATGGGTCTTTAATGGGAGCTAGAGGTAATTCAGGTGTTATTTTATCACAGCTTTTTCGAGGGTTTGCAAATGGTCTAAATGGCAAGGATGCTGCTGACGTTAAAACACTTGCTGAAGCCTTTAAACAAGCCGCTGATACTGCATATAAAGCTGTTATGAAACCAACAGAGGGTACTATTTTGACAGTAGCTAGAGAGTGTGGAGAATATGCGATTTCCATTTGTAAAGAAGAAAAGGATATTTTAGTTTTTCTTAAAAAAGTAATAGCTCATGGAGAAATAGTTCTTAATAAAACTCCAGAAATGCTTCCGGTTTTAAAACAAGCTGGAGTTGTAGATGCTGGAGGAAAAGGATTAATCTACGTTTTAACAGGGGCATATAATGCCTTAGCAGGTATAGATAAAGTTGAAATTAAAGCTCCAGAAAAGAAGACAGAATCGAAAGAAATTATCCGTCATGAACATATAGACACGGATGATATTAAATACGGTTATTGTACAGAATTTATAATAAATACTAATTACAGGGATATTGATTCTTTTAGGGAACAATTATCAATACAAGGAGACTCATTACTTGTAGTAGGTGGAGAAGGACTAATAAAAGTACATGTCCATACAAATAACCCTGGAACAGTATTAGAAAAAGCACTTAGTATTGGTGAATTAACTGATATAAAAATTGATAATATGAGATACCAACATGAGGAAGTTTTACTAAAATCGGAATTATCTAAATCTAATATTAAGGAAAACAAAAATGCCGAGAAAGAATATTCTTTTGTTGCCATATCTATTGGAGAAGGCATTGATGAAGTATTCAAGGGCCTAAATGTAGATGTATTGGTTTCAGGTGGTCAAACAATGAATCCTAGTACAGAAGATATACTTAATGCTATTGAGAATACTTCAGGTAAAAATGTATTTATATTTCCTAATAATAGTAATATTATTTTAACAGCAGAACAAACTAAAGAGCTTAGTTCTAAAAATATTATAGTTATTCCTTCTAAGACTATACCTCAAGGTATTGCTGCATTACTTGCTTTTGATGAATCTAAATCTGTAGAAGAAAATATAGAAAATATGAAAGAATCCATATCTTATGTTAAAACAGGTCAAGTTACTTATTCTGTTAGAGATACTGAGTTTAACAATACAAAGATATATAAGGATGATATTATTGGCATTGCGGAAAGCAATATAGTAGCAAATGGTAAAGATATAAATGAAGTTGCTTTAGAATTACTAGATAGCATGATTGATGATGATACTTCATTAATTACAATCCTATACGGAAGTGACTTAAATGAAGAGCTAGCTAAGGATTTAGAAAATCATTTATCTAGAGAATATAGTGAT
>CAYMGW010000020.1:11222-12969 GCA_964390085.1 uncultured Tissierella sp. | reverse complement strand
ATTTGTACTAAAATGGGTATAAATCATATAATAGTTATAAAAAAAGGTTAGGATGATGATAGTATGGGTAATGTTGCTGCATTTTTTGATATTGATGGAACAATATTTAGAAATTCTTTGATGATTGAACATTTTAAGAAGCTAAATAAGTATGAAGTTATAGATCCTTCTATTTGGTATACTCGAGTAAAAAAGGTATATGAAGAATGGGAAAAGAGATTTGGAGACTTTGAGCTTTATTTAGAAACCTTAGCGCAGGTATATCTTGAAGAACTAAAAGGAGTGAATAAGACCTATATAGAGTTCATAGCTAGTCAAGTTATTAATCTTAATGGGGATATGGTCTATAAATATTCTAGAGATCAAATTGAATGGCATAAAAAACAAGGTCACAATGTATTTTTTATTTCTGGTAGCCCTGATTTTTTAGTGTCAAAGATGGCAGAAAAATATGGTGTTACAGAGTATAAGGGAACAATTTACAAAGTAGACGAAGAAAATAAATTTACTGGTGAAATAATCAGAATGTGGGATTCAGAAAGTAAGCAAAGAGTTATTAATGAATTGATACTAAAGTATAATGTGGATTTGGGAAATAGCTATGCCTATGGAGATACTACTGGAGATCTTTCTATGCTCAGAATGGTAGGAAATCCGGTCGCCATAAATCCAAATAAACCACTGCTTTTAGCTATAAGAGAAGATAAAGAATTATCAAGTAAAATATCCATTATAGTAGAAAGAAAGAATGTTATATATAAATTAAATCCAAATGTAGAAATATTATAAGGGAAAGCATTGCTTGCCCTTAGTTTTTTGTAAATGAATCGTAAAGACTTTTGTATAGAAATATATTATAATTATAATAAAAGAGGATATAATCTAAATGAAGTAATAGTTGGACAAATTAGTTATGGGAGTGATATTATGAAAAAATTATTTTCCTTATTATTAATAACCATATTAATTTTTTCTTTAATTGGATGTAAAAAGGTAGTATCTAAAGATCAAAGTAATATCAAAGATGATGAAGAAATATCAACAAAAGAGATTTTAACAATAGCTGATTACTATCCTTTCAAAGAAAATATTATTATGGATTATGAAGGCATAGGAAACGAATATGCTGAACAAAAGACTTTTATAGAATTTGTTGAAGAAAATAGAGCACAAATGAAAATCATGAATCCAGGTACTGTTTTTGTAAAGGTTCTTGAGTATAAAAATGGAGCATTAACAGAGGTTTTTGCAGAAGGTGAATTTTATCATATTGAAAATATGTTAAATGCTAATACAAATAGTAGCAATATTATACTAAAAGAACCATTAGAAGTTGGGAATAATTGGTCTAATAATGAAGGAAGTACGATGGAGATAACTAGTCTAGATAGGAAAATTGAAACACCTTCTGGAACTTACGATGCACTGGAGGTCACTACTGAGTTTAAAGATGGCAGAAGTCAAAAGGAGTACTATGCAAAAGATATAGGTCTTGTAGCAAGTATATATAATGATGGAGAATATGAAGTCAAAACTCTTTTAAAGGAAATAGATAATAAAAAGCAGGAAATGGAAATACTATCATATTATCCAACTGCTGAGGATATTGGTACGGCATATGTTAAGCAAGATATAGAGTTTGGAACTAATGATAGCATTGAAGAAATCCTAGGAAACATTATGAAAAATCCTCCATCAGATACATTACTTAATCCAATATCAAAAAATACTAATATAAACAATATAC
>CAYMGW010000020.1:2867-11212 GCA_964390085.1 uncultured Tissierella sp. | reverse complement strand
ATTTAAATCGTGATTCATGGACACTTGAAGTAGATTTTTCGAAGGAATTATTAACAGATATGAATGCAGGTTCGTCCTTGGAAACGGAAATATTAAAATCTATAGTAAACACCTTAGGTAAATTTTATGATGTAGAAAAAGTATATATAACTATTGAAGGTGCTCCTTATGAATCGGGTCATTTCGGAATAAAGCCTGGCGAATCTTTTCAGGTAGATGATTCAAATATAGAAGAGTTTAATGAATGAATAAAGGTCCTCTAGGGTTGAGGACCTTTATTCATTTATTTGTCATCTTCATTTTTGTTGTCATCTCTTTTTGAATCTTGCTTATTATCATTTTTTCTCTTTTGATTATTTTGCTTATTTTTTGCCATTACTACTATTTCCCTCCTTTGCAAATAATTATTCCTGCATATATAGTATTACAAATAAATAAAAATTTACTCTTTAAATTGCTAGAAAAACTAAAATATAACAAATTTTAATAGGATTATCTATAACAGGAAAGGGAAAGCTTATGCTCTCCCTTTTTCTAATTCCAATAGAAATCTTGATGGTTCTACATTCTTCTCACCAATACTATTTGGAGTAATTAAAGATAGATGATATTTTGCTCTACTCATTCCAACATAAAAAAGTCGCCTTTCTTCTTCTATTAAATCATACTTACCTTTTTCAGCTGCTTCAATACTAGAAATAGAAGGAAAGTCACCATCCACTAAATCTATCATATATACTCTATCAAATTCCAATCCTTTGGCTGAATGAACAGTAGATAAAGTTACTCCATCTTTAGCATATTTAGAATTTTTACATAAATATTCTAGATATTTTAGTCTACTAAGTAGCTCATTTAAGCTATCAGTGTTACTAGCTATAATTTTCAAATAATATATAGTAGTTTTCAGGGTATCATAGGTATATCCAAATTTCATGGAATTTTCCTTAAGGTATCTTTCATATTCTAAATCATATTCAATAAAATTTATAGCATCACTAGGACTCATCTTAGAGAGCTTTTTAAAATCAAGTTTTAGCTCTCTAAGAATAGATTTATAAAAATTGGATATTCCAGGAAACTCCATTATTCTATCAAATACTGAGAGATTGTAGTTTAGAGTTTTAGCATAAGTAATTTGTTTTTTTGATATATATCCTCTTTTTTTATAATAAATATTCTCATATATGTTCATATTACTAGTGTTCTGAGAAAATATTATAAAATTTATTATATCCTGTATAAGCCAATGATTAAAGAATTTAACTTTAATATCTCTCATATAAAATGGAATCTTGTTTCTTTCAAAGAATTCGATAAGGCCTATAGATGATAGATTATTTCTATATAAAATACAGCATCTAGATAATTCTCTATTTTTTAAATCCTCTAATAAATATTTGTATTGCTCAGCAATTGAGTTAACCTTTATTATACTAATAGGTTCAATAAAATTATTATCTGTAGAAATATTTTTATTATATCTCATTGTATTTCTTTTAATAAATTGATTGCAGACTGATACGATATTTTTTGATGATCTATAATTCTGCTCCATAAAAAATAATTTTCCATTGGGATAGGTCTTATTAAAGCTTAAGAGTCCCTTAGGATATGCTCCTCTAAAGCCATAAATAGATTGGTCATCATCTGCTACAATAAATACATTGTTTTTAGGGAGTGATAATAGCTTTATTATCTCCATCTGAACTTTTGAAGTATCTTGTCCCTCATCTACTTGGATGAAATCATATTTAGCACGATATTTTTCTAAGATATATTTGTCTGATTGAAGAATTCCCAAAGCAGTAGTTAGCATATCATCGAAATCTATTAAGTTATTATCTCTTTTATATTTTTCATAAAGATTATATATTTTTTTAAAATTTTCAATATCAGATTTATTATTTTTTAAAAATTCATCTACTGTGAGCATCATATTTTTAATATAGCCTATGGAGTTTAAAAGAGATTCCAATTTTTCCTCAGTTATATATTCTTGATTTACTGATAAATATATTTGTTTAATTAAGCTATATTTATTAAGCTGATTTTTATCTTCCTCTATCAGAGTATATTTAATTCTATTCATATATGCATATTCTCTTATCAAACTAAAGCAAAAACTATGTATTGTAGAGAATTGAATGGGAATAGATGAAATATCTGAAAAATTTTTATTAAATCTTTCCTTCATATCTCTAGCAGAAGATTTGCTAAAGGTTATTGATAGAATTCTTTCTGGACTTATTTTATGATTTAATATTAGATTAACTGTTCTATGGATTAGTACAGTAGTTTTACCTGCACCGGGTACAGCTAAAATCAAAGCAGGGCCTTTCACATGTTCTATGGCTTTCTCTTGTTCTAAACTTAAATTCATATCTACACCTACTTTTAAGATTATCTTCTATATTTTAACATAAAAAAGAAATAAGTAGTATAGCTATATAATTCAATAAAACCATTGATATATGGGTAATAATAATTTACAATATAATATTATAGATTAAAGACAAAGTATTACAATAATCTCTATAGTTAGAGGTGGAAAAATGAAAGACAAACTTAAAAGATTTGATGATCTTTTTATTAATTTAATTAATAGAAAGATGAACCACAGATATTTAGATACTATAATGTATAGAGCTACCAACTTGGGAGGAGCAGTATTTTCTTCTCTCCTAGTTTTGGTTTTAATATTAATAGGAAGTAGCAATGTAAAACTAATGGGATTTGAAGCTCTGGGAGCTTTATGTACTAGTCAAGTAATAGTTCATGCACTCAAAAGGATATTAAGTAGAGAGAGACCATATAAGATTATAGAGCAATTAAATACTTTTGGTATTAATTTAAAGGATTATTCATTTCCCTCTGGCCACACTACTGCAAGCTTTTCTATTGCTACAACTATAGCATTTAATATGCCTAAACTATCTATTGTAGTATTTACTATTGCTGTAATCGTTGCAATATCAAGAATATACTTGGGAGTTCATTATCCTACAGATGTGGCTGCAGGTATATTCTTGGGAGTTGGCACAGCTTTAGTGATACATTTTTTTCTAATTGAATATATTTATAAACTAGCCGAAGGCCTTGGCCTAAGATAATAGATTAGAAAGTTACAATAGTGGTATATATTATATAGAAAAAATAATGAGGAGGTTTTTTGCAATGTTAATGACTAATTTTTTAAAGAAAAGAAAATCTGTGAGAGAATTTAAGAGTAAGAAGGTAAATAATGAGTTATTAGGTGAAATTAAACTATATCTAGATTCACTTGAAAAAGAAGAGGCTACTGGAAGCATAAAATTTAATTTATATAATAATGGTGAGAAAATATATGAAGGTTTAAAAGGAATTGGTGGGTATTCAGGTGTAATGATCCAAAGTCCACATTATATAGGTCTTGAATTAATGAATAATGAGGAAAGAAGCCAAATCTACAGTTCATATTACATGGAAAAACTTATAACTAAGTTAAATGGAATGGGATTAGATACTTGTTGGGTAAGTGTAAAGGATGTAGATAATAATACTAAAAAAGAAGTATTTAAAGATTTAACAGGCGAAGTTAATTATATATTAGCTATAGGATACGGAAAGCCAAGAAATCCTTTTGTTAATGAAACTTTTAGTGAAAGAATCGGTGTTGAAGAATTAGTTTTCGATAAAGAAATAGGACATCATGCAAATATTGATGATTTAGAAAATAGAGGATTAGGTGATTTATTTTATTATGTAAGATTTGCACCATCAACTTTAAATAAACAACCTTGGAGATTTTTACTTGAGAAAGATAAGGTTACTTTATTAATTAAATATAATAAAGGAGAAGAACCAAATCTTGTAGATGCAGGAATAGTAATGTATTATTTCGAAGCCCTAGGAGAGTCCATAGGCCTAAGTAGCAAATGGGAATTAGTAAATGGTACAGTTGAAGAAGGAAATGATAGTTATAAATCTATAGCAGAATTAAAACTCTAAAGCACTGAAAAGTGCTTTTTTTTATTGACAAAAACTTTCAAAGGGGATATAATTATATTAACATATGAGCAATTGTTCATATATTAATATGTAAATAATGGGGGACAAAAGAATGAAGCAGATTGAGTTAGAGTTAAACGGACTAAATTGTGCTGGTTGCGCAGGGAAAATTGAAAAATTATCTAGAGAAATTGAGGGAGTAGAAGAGGCTAATCTAGATTTTGTATCAAAAAAATTAAAGGTTAATGTAACCATAGACAATAAGGTAAATACAATAACTGAAGAAATAAAAAAGATTGTAAATAAACTAGAGCCTCATGTAGTAGTTATAGATAAAACAGATGCTCATCATCATAGTCATGACCACAACCACGACCATCATCACGATCATGGAGAAGTGAGTAAAGAAGAAATTACAAAGTTAATTTTAGGGGGATTATTATTTGTACTTCCTTTGCTCTTTAGATTAGAAGGTACACCAAGGCTTTTAGTATATTCTCTTTCTTATATTGTAGTAGGATATGAGGTTATAATAAGGGCTGTGAAAAATCTGTTGGCAGGGATACCATTTGATGAGAACTTTTTAATGACTGTAGCCACAATAGGGGCCTTTTTAATTGGAGAGTATCCGGAAGGTGTTGCAGTTATGTTGTTTTACCAAGTAGGGGAAATGTTTCAGGGAATGGCAGTTAATCATTCTAGAAAGTCTATATCTTCATTATTAGATATAAGACCAGATTATGCTAATTTAGAAAAAGATAATGAAATTATAGTAGTGAACCCTAAGGAAGTACATGTAGGTGAAATTATTGTTGTTAGACCAGGAGAGAAAGTGCCTTTAGATGGAATTGTAGTAGAAGGTGAATCTTCCTTAGATACATCAAATATTACAGGAGAGTCTGTACCAAGAAATGTAGGGGTAGGCGATAAAATATTATCTGGAGTAGTAAATAATCACGGGCTTTTAAAAATAGAAGTAATAAAAGAATTTGGAGAATCTACAGTATCAAAGATATTAGACTTAGTAGAGAATGCTTCAAGTAAAAAGGCACCTACTGAAAACTTCATTACAAAGTTTGCTAGGTACTATACACCAGTAGTAGTATTTGTGGCTTTAGGTATTGCAATTGTACCTACTTTATTTATGGGTGGTGAGCTAAGGGAATGGGGCTATAGAGCATGTATATTCTTAGTTATTTCTTGTCCTTGTGCACTGGTTATATCAATTCCATTGGGATTCTTTGGTGGAATAGGAGGAGCTTCTAAATCAGGAATACTTGTAAAAGGTGGCAACTATTTAGAAGCATTAAATGAAGTAAGTACCATAGTATTTGATAAAACTGGAACTATTACAAAAGGTACCTTTAGAGTAACAGAAGTAATTAGCTATGGGGATTGCACTAAAGAAGAAATATTAGAATTAGCAGCATATGGAGAATCTTTCTCAAATCATCCTATTGGTAAATCTATAGTAGAAGCATATGGAAAAGAAGTAAATAAGGATTATGTAAAGTCTTATAAAGAGATACCAGGCAAAGGAATAGAAGTATATATAGATGATATGGAAATTATCCTTGGTAATAAAACATTATTTGATGAAAAGAATATCTTAATAAATGAGGTCGATTCAATAGGTACTGTAGTATACGTAGGAAAAGAAGGAATGCATATAGGAAGCATAACAGTATCTGATGAATTGAAGGAGAATGTAATAGAAGATATCAAAAAACTAAAATCACTAGGTATTAGAGAAACAATAATGTTGTCTGGAGATAATGAAAGTACAGCAAAGAAGGTTGGACAATTAGTAGGTTTAGATAAAGTATATGGTAATCTTCTTCCACAAGATAAGGTTAGTATATTTGAAGATATATTAGGTAGAAGTAATGGTAAAGTTATATTTGTAGGAGATGGGGTAAATGATGCACCAGTCCTTGCAAGGGCAGATATAGGAGTTGCCATGGGTGGATTAGGCTCCGATGCAGCAATAGAAGCTTCAGATATAGTTATTATGACAGATGAAATAGGTAAGATTGCAACAGGAATAAGGATAGCAAAAAATACTAAAAAGATAGTGACACAAAATATTGTATTGGCATTGGGGTTAAAACTTATAGTTTTAACTTTAGGAGCAATGGGTTTAGCGACCATGTGGGAAGCAGTATTTGCTGATGTTGGTGTATCTATAATAGCTATATTAAACTCAATAAGGGCATTAAAAGTAGAGGAATAATTAAATCCTCTGCTTTTTTTATGTTAAATGTGGTAGACTATATATAGTACAAAACTTAAGAGGTGTTTTTGTTGGTAAGAAAGATAGAAGAACATACTAGACAATATAATTATGTGTTATTAGCTGAAAATGCATATATTAATGATAGGAAAGAAAAAGCTATAGAATTTTATAAAAAAGCTTTACAATTTAGAGGAAATATAGAAGATACTATAGCGATATTATATAATATTGCTCAAATTTATGGTGAAATGGATAATACATTAAAATCTTTATCTACATATGAGAAAATAACAAGAATTAATCCTGGTGAAGCAGGTGCCTATTATGGTATGGCAATGCTATATGAGAGAATAGGGGATAAAGATATGGCATTGGAATATTATCATAAAGCAATATCTTTAGATCCATACTATGATAGGGCATATTACTATGCAGCAAATATATATGATGAAAAAGGCAATAAAAAGAAGGCTATAGAATATTATAATAAGGTAACTGAACTGGTACCTGATGATTATGTAGCGTATAATAATATTGGGTCCATATATGAGGAATTAGAAGAGTATGATAAAGCCTATGAGATGTTAGAGAAAAGTTTAAGTATAGAACCAGATTATTATAAAGCTTTATTCAATATGGGAGTTGTTTATAAAGCTATGGGAAATAGTGATAAAGCCTTAGAATATTATTATAAATCCATAGAGATTGCTCCAGAATATTCCTATTCATATTTAAATATTTCTGCTATTTATATAGAAGAAAAAAGATTTGAGGATACGATTGAGTTATTAACAGAAGGAATAAATCATAACCCAGAAGCTCATGATTTATATTATAATAGGGCTTGCTGTTATTCAATGTTAGATGACAAAGAAAAAGCTTTGAAAGATCTAAGAAAGGCAGTAATATTGTTACCAGCTATAATAGAATCTATAAAGGCTGATAGGGATTTTGAGAACTTAAGAGGTGAAAGTGATTATGTAAGAATAGTTAGAGAAGAAAGTAATAAAGATTTGAATTAAGAGAAATTTTTTGTTATAATCCATAGGAAAGTTCGTACAAATTATTTTTCAAATATGAGTTTTCCATAAATGAATTTCAAAAAAATTACCTTATATTAGTATAGATGAAGGGAAGGTATATTAAATGATTATATTAAAGACAGAACAAGAAATACAAAATATGAAAAAAGCTGGTGAAATTTTAGCAAACCTACATAAAGAAATAGGAAAGATGATTAAACCTGGCATATCTACTCAGGAGATAGATAAATTTGTAGAAAAGTATTTGGAGGAAAGAGGAGCTTATCCAGAACAAAAAGGATACCATGGCTATCCTTATGCAACCTGCGCTTCAATTAATGATGAAATATGCCATGGATATCCAAGACAAGAACCTTTAAAAGATGGAGATATAGTAACTATTGATATGGTAGTTAATGTTGATGGATGGCTAGCAGATTCAGCTTGGAGTTATGCTGTTGGCAATGTTTCAGATGAGGCTAGGAAGTTATTAGATATAACTAAAGAAGCCCTATATAAAGGGATAGAACAAGCAGTTGTAGGAAATAGACTAGGAGACATTGGTCATGCTATACAGTCCTTCGTAGAGGCTCAAGGGTATTCAGTTGTAAGAGATTTCGTAGGTCATGGAATAGGTAAAAATATGCATGAAGACCCTCAAGTACCTCATTACGGAATACCAGGTAGAGGACAAAGGCTTGTAGAAGGTATGGTTATAACCATAGAGCCAATGATAAACATAGGAACATATCGCATGAAAATGGATGATAATGGGTGGACTTCTAGAACTGTAGACGGTAAATTATCCGCCCAATATGAGCATACTATAGCTATAAGGAAGGATGGTCCAATAATCATAACAGACCAAGATTAATCGAAAGGATAGGTGTAAATGTGAAAAAAGAAGATCCAAATCAATTATTAAGTAAGAAGTATACAGTTAAAGAAGAAATTGCTAATGGAATTACTCATGGGTTAGGGGTGTTATTTGGTATTGTATCTTTAATTGTATTATTAGTTCTTTCTATAAGTAAAGGTGATAATATATCCATTGTTGCATTTAGTATATATGGTACATGTCTGACTTTGATGTATTT
>CAYMGW010000020.1:949-2857 GCA_964390085.1 uncultured Tissierella sp. | reverse complement strand
ATATTTTTATTTATAGCTGGAACTTACACTCCCATAGCACTTCTAACCATGACAGGAGCCTTGAGAATCGGTATACTAGTTGCTGTTTGGTCTATAGCTATATTTGGTGTCGCATTTAAAATATTTACCTTTGGGAAGTTCGACAGCTTCAAAGCATTATCTTTGGTTTTATATATAGGCATGGGATGGATAGCAGTATTCACTATTAAGCCTATTATTAGGATGACTTCAATAGGATTTTTTATGTGGATACTAGGTGGAGGACTTTTATATACATTAGGGACTATATTCTACAGTATAAAAAAGATTCCTTATCACCATGCAATATGGCATATTTTTGTATTAGCCGCATCTGTACTTCATTTTGTAGGAATATTATTATATTTGGCATAGTTGCGACAGGGGGGCGCCCAATATCACGGGCACAGGCGTTTCTCCTGTCGCAAAATTTACCTAGGGGGAGTAGCCAATGATAAAAGTTCTTATAGTGGATGACCAAAGTTTAATACGAGAAGGTCTTACTATGATGCTGAGCCTTTATGATACTATATCCTTAGTAGGTGAAGCTACTAATGGAAAAGAAGCTATAGAAATATTAGACAAGGAAGAGGTTGATCTAATATTAATGGATATACGGATGCCTATTATGGATGGAGTAGAGGCTACAAAAGAGATTAAAGAAAACTATCCAGAGGTAAAAGTGCTAATCTTAACTACTTTTAATGAAGATGAATATATCTTTGAAGGCCTGAGAAATGGTGCAGATGGCTATTTACTTAAAGATATATCCTCTCAGGAATTAGTAAGGGCCATAAAAACCGTATATGAAGGAAATGTACTTTTACAGCCTGATGTAGCCAGGAAGATGATAGGGTCTATGACATATAATAATTCTACACAAAATAATCTAGATAAAGATATATTTAAAGATCTAACTAAAAAAGAATATGAAATAGCACAGTTGATTGGAGAAGGAAGCTCCAATAAGGAAATAGCAAAGGCTTTATATATAACAGAGGGAACTGTCAAAAATCATATAACTAAAATCTTAGATAAATTAGATCTAAGAGATAGAACTCAATTGGCAGTATTAATTAAAGACTTGGAATAAAAGCTGTGATTTGTAATCATAGCTTTTAATATTACTTTGGTCATAGAAAAACATGACCTTTAATATTACTTTAGCTAGGTTTTTTATCTTAGAAATTCTTATATACTTAGGATAAGAATATTTAGGAGGTTATGTCATGAAAGAGCTAAGAAGAACTATCTATTTTATATCTTTTCCATTGTCCTTCATAGGATTTATATTCCCTATTTACGCCTCATCTATAGGGGCAAATGTTATTCAGATAGGATATCTCTATTCCATATTTTCCATAATCAGCATAATAATACGGCCAATGGTTGGAAACTTAATAGATAAGAGAGGAAGAAAAACAGGAATATTAATAGGTACTATTCTCTATACAATAGTCAATATATTTTTTATATTAGCTAAGGATTTTAAATATCTATTAATAGGAAGAATAATTCAATCTCTAGGGGCTTCCTTCTTATGGATAAGTGTAGATACTTTTATTTCCGATATTAGTGACAAAACTAATAGAGGTGAAAATTTTGGTTTATTAGATCAATGGATGGCTAAAGGTGAATGGATAGGTAGTATTATTGGTTTTACTATCCTATACAATAATTTTACTGATAATCCATTTAAATTAATATTTACCATATTTCTAATCACTAGCTCTATATCTATTTATTACGCAATAAAAAATGTTCCAGAGACTATTAATTTTAAAAAGGAATATGAATCAGGTAATATTAAAGATAAGAAACAATTAAAATATTTCCTGGGAATAATAGGGGTTATTTCATTTATAACTAGTCTAACAGCACCAATATATC
>CAYMGW010000020.1:0-939 GCA_964390085.1 uncultured Tissierella sp. | reverse complement strand
TTTTCCTACCAAAGAGATTTGGAAGCTTCTCTGATAAATATGGTAGAGAAAAGATAGTTATAGTTGGAATGTTTATAAATGCTATACTTCAAATATTTATACCATTCAATAAAGGGTATTATAGCTTTATGGTTCTCTATACTTTGATTTCTATTGTGATAATGTTCTATAGCCCTGCCTTTTCTTCCTTGATTATTGATTTTGTTGGAGAAGATAAAAGGGGAAGATCCTATGGCTTATATAGCTTTGTTAGTGGAGTAGGGGGAGCAATAGGATATATGGTTGGTTCCTATGTATATGAAAAGATAGGTAATGATATTGTATTTTATACTAAGGGGATACTTTTAGTTGTAATGACTTTGATTATTTGCTATCTTTATATTAAGCATATTGGATTAAATAGAGAGATGGAGATACCTAGAATAAATCAGTGAGGTAGCTTAGATGAAAAATATTTACAAATACAATAATTATTTATATAGAGCTTTACAGATTTTCATAGGTATTGATATTGTTCATCGATGTAAAGACGATATTTTTGATATTCTAGTTTTCTTTGGTTTGTTTTTAGTAATAGTAATAAATGATCATCTAAGGGGAAAATATTTCTATAAAAGTCTAAAAAGGTATTATTCATCTGTATCTCTATCTATGGTAATAGGTTTAATATTAGCTTATTCATATCATTGGAATTAATATCTTTTCTAACTTTAATCTTTTTTAGAATAATATTGGGTGAAGAAATAGGGAAAATAGAATTTTGGAAGGAAAATATATTGGATATTGTTATGATATCAATGGGTCTATTTTTCTATTCCGTAAGTTTATTTGGGTATAAATTTTTGAGAAAAGAAAAAAGAGAAGTAGAGAGGCTGAATAAAGAGTTAGAATTATCCTATAACAAACTAAAAGAACAATCGGAAAAAATAGAAGAATTAA
>CAYMGW010000019.1:12397-13116 GCA_964390085.1 uncultured Tissierella sp. | reverse complement strand
TGAAAGTAAAAAGAATCACAAGTCAGGAGACCTGCCTAATAGTATTAAAGTGACCTTCGGAGGGAAGGAAAAGCTTCAATTATACTATTTTTATAGTTAATATTGGTATAATTTCCATCCCTAATCTGTTTCAGGTTAGGGATTTTTAATTCTCCTTTATAGGTCACCTACAATAGTAGATAAAGGATAAATCCTTTATAAATAAATGTGAGGTGATTTTATGAAAAAGAAATTGTTGACAGGAGTTATATTGATGTTCTTAATTATAACTCCACAGATGGTACAAGCAATGCATATTATGGAGGGATTTTTACCTCTTAAGTGGGCAATTGTTTGGTCAATATTAACTTTACCATTCTTAGTTATAGGATTTAGGAAGTTGGGAAAAGGTTTGAAAGAAGGACAGGATAAGAAAATGCTTTTAGGCTTAGTAGGTGGATTTGCATTTGTTTTATCAGCTCTTAAGATTCCATCTGTAACTGGTTCTTGTTCTCATCCAACAGGAGTAGGATTAGGTGCAATATTATTTGGACCAACTACTATGACTGTTATAGGAACTATTGTATTGTTATTTCAAGCTCTATTATTAGCACATGGAGGAATTACCACATTAGGAGCTAATTCATTTTCTATGGCTGTAGTAGGACCTATTATATCTTATGGTATTTACAAGGCTTTGAGCAAGGAAGGGAAAAACAAAAGTTTTGCTGTTTTCTTAG